>NZ_JADBGG010000015.1 GCF_014873765.1 Desulfomicrobium macestii
CGTAATCAGACGAGGTCGTCCGAGCGAAAATCTCTCACTTTTGCTGGATCTATTAGGGTGCCGATCGGTGGCTCCATTAGGGTGCTGATCAACACGGCATCTTTTCGTGAACGTGTCTCGGTGCCCCAGCCTAGTGGAGAGCTTCGAAAAACAGGCCTATGATAAAAACGGCGAACCCGATAAGAGCAGCGGTCTGGACCATATTGCCGACGCCGCCACTTATTACCTTGCATATCAATATCCGATCACGCAGCGGACCACGACAGTCTCGTATATTTCGATACGCTAGGACGCCATTACAGCAACGATGCAGCAGGCCGGGGCTTATGCCTTGGCCTTTTTTTTGGACGCAGCAGCGGGCCGCATATCGCACGCTACAGGGCACGGTAACGGCACGGAAAAAAAGATATGGGTGTTGCCATGGCCAGGATGAATTGACCGTGCCGACGATGTTTTCTCGGTGGAGCGAATATGGCCGGGGGTTATGTCTTTTCAGGCCAGACGATGATCCGCAAAAAGGGCCGGGGTTGTCCATGAATTATGGCCAAAAAATGGCCCTTGCCGCCTAAAAAGTGGGGCAGAAGTGGGGCAAATTGACTTTGGGAGTTGGTCAGGCAATCAAAAAGGGCCTAGATTTTACATCTAAGCCCTTGTTTTTACTGGAGCCAGGAAAGAGAATTGAACTCTCGACCTACTGATTACGAATCAGTTGCTCTACCAACTGAGCTATCCTGGCCAAAACAGCGAAGTCGTAGCTATCCAAGGCATGGGCGAGCGTCAAGGAAAAAGTGACGAAAGCCGGGCCGCGACTTCAGAAAACATCAACGTGCCTTCAGTCGATCTGCATCACCACCGGCACGACCAGCACCGTTCCCGCTCGCTGAAACTCTCCCCAGCCCTTGTAAATCCCGGGGCCGGGGAAACGGGCTTCGAAGGCGACTTCGTTTTCCTTGTCCCCGGAGACGGGTTCGGCAGGGACATATTGGCGGCCGTCCGCGCTCAAGGCAATGAAATGGCCCTTGGCCCCAAGGAACGGCTCCAGTTCGGTGACCGGCTCTTCATTCAGGTCCATCAGGGCGAAGCTGATCCTGTGCGTGACCAGTCCCGCTTCAACGCCGACATTCGCCAGCATCTCGGAAGTCTGCACCATGCCCGGCACATACGGGTCCAGCGGCGGCGCGGCGGAGCCCGTGCCTTCGACGTGCAGTTCGGCCATGAGGGTCACGCCGCTGCCGTCCCTGGGCGTGAACTCGACATGGAAAAAATAGGTTCCGCCCTCCGGAAAGGTCATCCCGGTGACCATGGTTCCCTGCGGCCCGGGTTCCGGAAAAGTGTGGGTAAACTTGTCGAGGCCCTCCCGGACGATGGTCAGGTGCAATTTCTTCCCGCGCACGATCTCAAAATCGGTCACGGGTGCGCCGTAGGCGTCGGCCAGTTGCAGGGTGACTTCAACCTGCTGGCCTGCCTCGACCACTTCCGGGGCGGCGGTGAGCGTCAGATGGAACGCACCGGTGTCGAAGCCCTGGGAGGAGTATCCCGTCGCGGCAGGAAGATGCGTGGACCAGCCGCAGGCCAGAATGAGCAAAAGCCAGAAAACATATGTGTGACGCATGAAAACCTCCGGGATGAGCGCTTGTTCACCGCCCTTTCTTAAACAGCTGCAAGGTTTTCGCAAGAAAAATCGCCTCGGCGGAGCAAGGCTGTGCAATCTCCCTGGAAATTCTTTCTCCGGGCGCAGGGCAAAAAAAAACCCACCATAAGGTGGGTTGGTTCGGCGTCTGGTGGAGGGGGGAGGATTTGAACCTCCGAAGTCGTACGACGACAGATTTACAGTCTGTTCCCTTTGGCCACTCGGGAACCCCTCCGGACAGAGGCGGTTGATAGATGACCCGCAGGCGGCGGTCAAGGTTTTTTTTCACGATGGGGCATTTTAATATCCTGACTCTGCTGAATAATATCCTCCCGCAAGGCCAGAAACTCGTCCTTGTGCGCAAGCAGCGTGTCGATCAGGGCCGGGTCGAACATGCGCCCGCGCTGATCGTGCAGGTACGCCAGAGCGTCGGCCACGGTCCAGGCGTCTTTATAGACGCGCTCGCTGAGCAGACTGTCCAGGACATCGACCACCCGTGCGATGCGGCTGAACATGTGAATGCCCTCCCCCGCGAGGCCCTGTGGGTAGCCGCTGCCGTCCCAGGCCTCCTGGTGTTCGAGAGCGATGCGCGCCGCTGTCTGCATGACGTGGTTGCCGGATCGGTTCAGGATGTCGAAACCCAGACGCGGATGCTGTTCGATGATCCCGCGTTCGACCTCGTCCAGAGGACCGGCCTTGAGGAGCACGCTGTCGGGGATGGCCACCTTGCCCACGTCGTGCATGGGCATGGCCAGACGCAAAAGGTCGCAGTCATCCGCGGACAGCCCCGCATGATGCCCCAGCAGCCAAGCCATCTCAGCCACCCGGTGCACGTGCATGCCACCGGCCAGAGCCCGATTTTCCACGACCTCGCCGAGAGTGAAAATGACCTCCCGGTGGGTCTGCGCGATCTCCTGATTCAATTGCAGGTTCTCGAAAGCCACGGTCACGTTGGCCGCGAAGATCTGAACCAGATCCTGTTCCAGAGGCGTAAGTTCACGCAGCACGCGCAGAAAAAGCACATGACGCGCGCCGCTGGTCATGCCGAAACAGCCCGCGTAGCTGGTATGGCTGAAAAAGCACTGGTCCGTGCTTGCGGCCCGGCGGATCAGGTCCATTTCCTGCGCATCGAGCACTTCGCTCGCCAGGCGGGACTCAAGGCTGGAAAAATCTCCGGTGCCCGCGATGATGACAAAATCATCGAGCCTGTCACGGGCCGCGAATCCCGAGGCATCGCCCAGATACATGGAGCTGTCCTCCAGATGCAGGAGCGAGGTCATCTGGGTCAGCACCCCGCGCGCGAAAAGCTCCAGGCTGTCGGCCTGAAACAGGTCGACCGACGCGGCGATGATGTCTTCGAGTCCCTGACGGCTGGAGTCTATGGCCCGCAGGTCGCGGTAGGAACGAATGCCCGTGGTCACGGCGGTAAAGAGCTTCTGGGCCGTGAGTTCGGATTTGCTCTTGTAGTCGTTGATGTCGTAGTTGATGATGACCTGGCGTTCTGGAGCCTGGCCAGGCTGGCCCGTGCGGAGGATGATGCGCACCAGCGCATTGCCCAGCTCCTCGCGCACCTGCCGGGCCAGATCGAGGCCCGCATGAGGCGTCTCCATGACCACGTCAAGAAGCATGACCGCGATATCGGGGTTCTCGACCAGGGCCTGCCTGCCTTCGTCCGCACTGAACGCGCTCAGGAATTCGAGGCTTGCGCCCTCGAACTCGAATCCCTCCAGGACCATGCGCGTGATGCTGTGCACATCCTCTTCGTCATCCACGATCAGAAGTTTCCAGGCCTTGCGTTCCCGTGGGGACGAGCCCAGGTCGTCCTCGGCGGCAAACACGATGTCGTCGCGCAGCTCGTGATCGGTCATGAAACCCTTCCCCCCATGAAAACGTCTAGTCCGGATACGCGACCCGGATGGCCAGTATCTCGTCCAGATTCTCCAGAAAAATGTCCACCAGGAACGGATCGAACTGCCTGCCCCTCTTCTCCCGGAGATAGTCCAGGACCTCGTTCAGCGGCCATGCCTTCTTGTAGACCCGATCGCAGGAGAGCGCGTCAAAAACATCGGCCAGGGCCGTGATGCGCCCAAAAATATGCGTCTCGTCCTCGACCAGCCCGTGGGGGTATCCGCCGCCGTCCCAGTGCTCGTGGTGCTGCAGGGCAATGGTGGCGGCGGTGCGCATGATGCGGCGCGGCGAGCCTTTGAGGATGGAATGACCGATGACCGTGTGCGTCTTGATGATGGAGAACTCATCGTCGGTGAGCTTGCCGGGCTTGAAGAGGATGGAGTCGGGGATGCCGATCTTACCCACGTCATGCATGGGCGAGGCCATGCGCAGAAGACGCGCCCGCTCGTCCGAGAGTCCGGCCTTGATCGCCAATACGTAGGAATATTCGGCCACGCGCTTGACGTGATGGGCCGTTTCCTTGGAGCGGGTCTCGACCACCTCGCCGAGGGTGAGCACAACCTCGCGCTGCGTGGCCACGATCTCCTCGGTCAGAAAGAGGTTGCTGAGAGCCACGGCGATGTTTCCGCCCAGAATGTGCAGAAGGCCCTGCTCCGTCTCACTCAGGGGGCGACCGAAGAAGACGTAGAAGAAAAAGTCCTGGTCAGTGTGCGAATTGAAAAATCTGGCCGCGAACTCCTGGTCGAGCACCAGCACCCGCCCTTCCCTGCTCGCGCGCTCGAACAGCTCCCGCAGGCGCCCGACAGGGACGTTGTCGGGACCGGAAGCGAGCCCGCGCGACTCCAGAATCTCGAACCCCCCGTCGGTGCCCAGCGCCACCAGGCCGTTCTCACGGCAGCACGGCCCTGCGCAACGGCCGGTGCGCAGGATGTGCTCCAGGGCCAGGACAAAGAAATCCTGCACCGAACCGGCCGAGAACAGGGCCGCGGAGGCGCAGATGACCTCCTGCAATCCCAGGCGGCCAAGCTCGATGGTGCGCAGATCGCGGTAGGATCGGATGGCCGCGGTGATGGCCGTGAACAGGCGCTGCTCGCTCAGCTCCGCCTTGTGCTTGTAATCGTTGATATCGTATTCGGTGATGACCTTGCGCTCGGGGGCCTGCCCCGGCTGGCCCGTGCGCAGGATGATGCGCACGAAGGAGTTGTTGGCCTCCTTGCGCACGTGCCTTGCGAACTCAAGCCCCGCGTTTTCCGTCTCCATGACAACGTCGAGCAGAATCACGGCCGTATCCGGATGCTCGCGCAGGAGCGCCCGCGCCTCGGCGCCGGAATAGGCGTGCAGATAACGCACGGGAGTATTCTGGTAATGATAGTCGCCCAGGGTCAGCTCCGTGACCTTGTGCACGAAGTCGTCGTCATCCACGATCATGACCTTCCACAGCCCTTCGCTCTCGGGCTTCAGGGGAGGAGTTTCGTCTGCAAAGTGAACTTCTTCCATCGCATGCTCGCTTTTCATGAAAAGGGCTCCGGTTGGAGGAATCAATCGGGAAAATCCTGGCGGATGGCGACAAAGGCGTCGAGCTGCCGCATCATCGTATCGACCATGTGCGGGTCGAACATCTCCCCGCGCTCCGCGAGGATGAACCCACGCACCTGGTCGAGGGGCCAGGGTTCCTTGTAGACCCTGCGCGAGAGCAGGGAGTCGAAGACATCGACCAGGCAGACGATGCGCCCGTACGGGTGGATGTCCTGTCCGGCAAGGCCCAGAGGATAGCCCGAACCGTTCCAGCGCTCATGATGCTCATGGGCAATGACCGCCGCGGCCTGCATGATCGGCCGACTGGAACCCTTCAAAATCTGATGGCCGAGCAGGGTGTGGGTCTTCATGATCTCGAATTCCTCCATGGTCAGCTTGCCGGGCTTGAGCAGGATGGAATCGGGGATGCCGATCTTGCCCACATCATGCATGGGCGAGGCCAGGCGCACAAGGTCCACCTCCGGGGAGTCAAAACCAAGCTCCGAGGCCAGCAGCCGGCAGCATTCCGAAACCCGGCGCACATGCCCCGCCGTCTCCTTGGAGCGCGACTCCACGCACTCGCCAAGGGTCAGGATGATCTCCTTCTGGCTATGCAGCAGCTCCGTGTTCAGCAGCATGTTGTCCAGCGCGATGGCCACATTCCCGGAGAAAACCTCCACCAGCCTGCGCTCGAAGGCATTGAGGGATCTGTCCAGACGAAAATAGAGCAGATTCTCGGACCCGCGCCGGGAACGAAAATACTGGACGAAGGAGTCCTCGCCGAAGACGCCCCCCCTTTGCCGCAAGGCCTGCTGCAAGACGAGGGTCACGCTGTCGTCCAGTACGCAGGCCGTCTCTTCCATTCCGCAATGACCGAACTCTCCCGTCCCCGCGAGAACGGAAATGTCGCCGTCGCGCACCGTGGCCGCGAATCCGGAAGGGGAATGCAGGAAAAGGCAGTCCTCGTTGACGCGCAGCAGGGAACTCATCTGATCGAGGACGCCCTGGGCAAAGAGCGCCATGTTGCGCCGCTCGAAGAGCCCCCTGGTGGAGGATATGATCAGATTAAGGCCCTGGCGGCTCTTCTCGATGACGTTCAGGTCCCGATACGAACGGATGGCCGTGGTCACGGTGGAAAAGAGCTTCTGGGCGGTCAGCTCCGTCTTGTGCTTGTAGTCATTGATGTCGTAGCGGGTGATGACCTCTCGCTCCGGGGCCTGACCGGGCTGGCCCGTGCGCAGGATGATGCGCACGGAGCGATTGCCGAGCTCCGAACGGATGAATTCGACAAGCTCCAGTCCCGCCTGGCCCGTCTCCATGACCACATCAAGGAGGATGACGGCGATGTCGTCGTTCCCGCGCAGGAGTTCCCGGGCCTGCGCTGCGGAGTAGGCGCTCAGAAATGTCAGCCCCTTGCCGGAAAAGGTCAGGCCCTCAAGCACCATCCTGGTGATGACGTGCACCTCCTCCTCGTCGTCGACGATAAGCAGCTTCCAGCCGGGCACCACCCGGGACCGGGACGGCTCCTGCTCGTCGGCAAAAAACAATTCATCCGAAAGGAATGAGGAACCGACTTTTCTCATGTCATCCATCAAGGTTCTCCACGTTCTTGAAGTCCGTACCACAGACTACTCGCCGTTGAGGCTGCATTACACGTTCATGCCACGGGCGCCGCAATTTATCAAAACCTTTTTAAAATCACGGCACATGCCGCATAAAGCGCGCGCCAAGCCAGTCGTCACCTCGGCACAGGAGTTACAAAATTCCATCGGCCCGGACATGCATGGACCGCGCCGGAGAATCCAAGGCCGTGCGCCGCATGAAAAAAGGCCGCGCGCCGCGGATATGCAGCGCGCGGCCTTGCGATGCGCGGCCAAACAAATCCGGCTAAAGCAGACGAATTCTGCGCGTGAGGTCGAGACCCTGGGAAGCGGCCCTGGTCAGGGAGTCCTCGCCTCCGAGCACGCAGACCAGTCCCGTGGGCGCGACCTCGCGCAGCAACGCCCCGAATTCCCGGAAATGGCGCTCGTCCGTGGCCAGGACCTCGTCCCGGATGCGCTGGCGGGTCTCGGTGGTCACCCCGGCCAGGTGTTGGCTCAGGGCCGTGAAACCCTTGGAGTCGGGGAGCTGATACGGATCGAGATCGCCGGAAGTGCCGATGATGGCCTTCAAGAGCTCGCCCCGGTCCAGGCTGACCGTCTCCAGGAATTTTCCGCAGCCGTCGAAAGCGGCCAGGGTGGAGGTGACGTTCGGATCGCGATAGGAGCCGAAGCTCATCAGACCCGAAAGGCGCCCGTAATTACAAAAACCGCCATACGCTCCGCCCAGAACCCGGACCTGCTCCCACAGCCAGGTCGTGCGCAGGTACTTGACCGCCACCAGACTTGATCCGTGAAAGGAGTAGCCGGCTTTGTGCAGGTCGCAGATCTTGCCGACATAATTGACCTGAGCCGGGATGACGAGCCCCTCGTGCCCGTCCTCGCCAAGTCCAGGCCAGACCGCGCGCACCGGGGCGCCGCCCGGCAGGCTCGCCACGAATTCCCGAAAGCGCTCGCCATGGGCGGCGAGCATGCCCTCGTCCATGGTCAGGTTCAGCACCGCGCCGTTCCTGTTCACCAGCGCCCGGCGCAGCTCCTCCAGATCGGACAGCACGCCGTCGAAATCACTGTCCATCCTGTCAGCCAGTTCACGCTGGAAGAAGAGATTCTCAAGGCCGCCCATGCGCTCCTGCATGCTGTCCGCCAGATTGAAGCGCGAGCGCAGGCGCAGGCCCACGAAATGATGGCCGGAGGGCACCAGGGCGTGCTCAAGGCCCGCCTTCTCCTCCAGCACCATCTGGCGGAAGCGCTCACGGTCGTCGAAACGGGCCAGGGTCAGGGCGTCATGCACGATGTCGATCATGTCGCCGACCCGCTCGCCCACGGCCTTGGCCCGCACCACCAGCCGGGCCACGGGGCCGGGACCGTCCTCGCGCTGGGACAGGAGGCTCCTGGCGTAGACCCCGCCGGTCTTGCTGTTAATCCGCTTGGAGAAGGACACGTAGTCCTCCTTCATGGTGCCCATCTCGGTCAGGGCGCGGCCGAAGAGCGGGACCAGGGGAATGAGACGATCGGGCACCGCGCCAAGGTCCAGGGCCAGATCCATGTAGCAGATATTGTTGGTCGGCAGGTCGTGCATGAGCGCCGTGGCCTCCTCCCAGTCACGCACCTCGGTGGGCACGACCCGCACCGTGGGGTCGATGTCTTCCCGGGTGAGGCTGGGCAGCAGGGCCAGGGCCTCGGGCGAATCCGGGGCCTCCTGCATGCGCCGCAACTGCTCGGTGCGCCGCACCAGCTCGTCGTCGGCCAGGGCCGCCTGATCGGCGCGCAGCTTGGCTATCAGCTCCTGCTCCTCCCGCTCAATCCGCGCCGCGTGTCCTTCCTCGGGTTCGAGGATGACCACGCTGGCGTGGGGATTGCCCAGGATGTGGCGCGCGATGAGATCCTCGAAGACCCTCTCGCCCCGGGCCAGCCGTTCTTTCAGGGCCGCCATGGGCGCCTCGAAGGCCACCAGCTCCAGCGGATCGAGGTCATACAGCCAGGACCCCAGCGAGCGCAGCATGACGATGAGACCGCGCGGATAGGAGCCGGTGTTGTTCTCGCGCAGATCGAACTCGGCGGAATTGACTCCGGCCTCGATCAGATCGGCCTCGAACCCCTGAGCCACTATATCTTCGAGGGTCTTGACGATGAGCTCGCGTACCGCCTGGAAATTTTCCGGCAGCACACCCTTCATGCCCACGGAATAGTACATCTGGGCCATCTCGTGCTCGACGCCCGCCCCGGTCAGGTCCTCGCCCAGGCCCGACTCGATGAGCGCCTTGCGCAGTGGGGAAGCGTTCATCCCGGTCAGAAGGCCGTCCAGAATCTTGCAGGCCAGCACGGTCCCGGCGTCTTCCTTGCCGGGCAGCAGCCAGTTCATGGTCAGCATGCCCAGCGCGTCTTCATCCTCGCCCATGGCCTCGAAACCGAGCCGCACTTCACGCGGGGCGTCGAAGGGCTTCTGCCGCGCAATGGACGAATTCACATCCAGGGCGGAGAACTGATCCAGATATTCGCTCAAAAGTTCGAGCCGGGCGTCCGGGTCGTCGTCGCCGTAAAAAAAGATCCATGCGTTGGAGGGATGATAGAGCGTGCGATGGAACTCAAGAAAGCCTTCGTAGGTCAGATCCGTGATGGCGCGGGGGTTGCCGCCGGAGTCCAGGCCGTAGGTAGTGTCCGGAAAGAGGGATTGCTGGGAATGCTCGGCGAGCTGCGAATCCGGCGAAGAGTACACGCCCTTCATTTCATTGTAGACCACGCCCTTGATGGACAGCTCCCCGCCCTTTTCCGGCAGGTCCAGATGCCAGCCCTCCTGCTCAAAGATCTCGGGAGTGATGCGCGGAAAGAAGACCGCGTCCAGATACACGTCCACCAGATTGTAGAAATCCTTGAGGTTCTGGCTGGCCACGGGATAGCAGGTCTTGTCCGGGTAAGTCATGGCGTTCAGGAAGGTCTGCAACGAACCCTTCAGGAGGTCCACGAAGGGCTCCTTGACCGGATATTTGCGCGACCCGCACAGCACCGAATGCTCCAGGATGTGCGCCACTCCCGTCGAATCCGACGGCGGAGTGCGAAAGCTGATGCCGAAGACCTTGTTTTCGTCGTCGTTGACCACGGACAGGATGCGCGCTCCTGTCTTGTCGTGCACGAAGATATCGGCCCGGGATGAAATTTCCTGAACATAAGTGGTTGAAACGCGAGTGAATCCGGTGGTCATGGGCGGTAGATCTCCTGGGAAGCGGTTTTTGTGCCGGTCTTGCGGAATTGGACTGGACACTTTGGCAAACCAGTCCCTTTGCAAGCCCGAAGGACTTCTGTAAAGAGCAGGACTGCAATGTCAATGCTCGAAAGGAGAATTCCATGTCCAAGATTCTGGTCACCGGCGGCGCCGGGTATATAGGTTCCCACACGACCCTGGCCCTGCTTGAGGCCGGTTACGAAGTCGTGGTTTACGACAATCTGTCCACGGGCAAAGCCGAGGCGGTGCTGCCCCCGGCCCGTCTGGTGGTCGGCGATCTGGCCCACACGGAAGCGCTGGACCGCCTCATGGCCGAGGAAAAATTTTCGGCGGTGCTGCATTTCGCGGGCTCCATCGTAGTGCCCGAGTCGGTGGAAAACCCGCTTAAATACTACATGAACAACACCAACAACACCACGGAACTGATCCGCCTGGCGGTGAAGAACGCCATACCGCGCTTCATCTTCTCCTCCACGGCCGCAGTCTACGGCATGCCGGACACCGCCGCCGTGACCGAGGACAGCCCCACTAGGCCCATCAACCCTTACGGGCGCACCAAGCTCATGAGCGAATGGGTCATCGGGGACACGGCCGCCGCGCATCCGGGCTTTTCCTTTGTCATCCTGCGCTACTTCAACGTGGCCGGAGCCGACCCCAAGGGACGCATCGGCCAGTCCACGCCCGACGCCACGCACCTGATCAAGGTCGCCTCCCAGGCCGCGCTGGGCCGCAGGGAAGCCCTGCACATCTTCGGCACGGACTACGACACCCCCGACGGAACCTGCATCCGCGACTACATCCACGTGGCCGATCTGGCCGGGGCCCATGTGCTGGCGCTTGGCCATCTGGAGGCCGGCAATCCTTCGGACGTCTTCAACTGCGGCTACGGACACGGCTATTCCGTGCGGGAAATCGTGAGCGCGGTGAAGGAAGCCAGCGGCGTGGATTTCCCCGTGGTCCTGAGTCCGCGCCGGGCAGGGGATCCGCCCGCGCTCATCTCCGACCCGACCCGCATCCGCGCGACCATGAACTGGAAGCCCGCCCACGACGACATAACGGCCATCGCCCTCTCGGCCTACAGGTGGGAAATGGGGCTCTGACCACCTGCTCGA
Source organism: Desulfomicrobium macestii (assembly GCF_014873765.1). Classification (NCBI taxonomy): domain Bacteria; kingdom Pseudomonadati; phylum Thermodesulfobacteriota; class Desulfovibrionia; order Desulfovibrionales; family Desulfomicrobiaceae; genus Desulfomicrobium; species Desulfomicrobium macestii. The sequence continues at coordinate 10,984 of NZ_JADBGG010000015.1, forward strand.
AAGCGCGGATATCCTGGCTGTTCAAAAATGGTGAAATTTTCCGCCGTGAAGCGGCGGATCGCCGTTTTGGAGCAGCCTTCAGACCGCGCCAAACTTGACTTCGGGTGCGGGATATTCCACTGTTCTGCCCTTCATTGCAATACAAATAACGAAAATTTGTGCTCGCCACGCTGGCCCGTGGTCCGTCGGCACAGCAGATAACCCGGAGGAACGTCGTCCCATGAGCGATTACAAGAAAACCCTGAACCTTCCCGCCACCACCTTTCCCATGAAGGGCAGCCTGACCCAGAACGAGCCCAGAATTCTGGACGGCTGGTACCAGACCGACGCCTACGGGGCCATGATCGGCGCCAATGAGGGCTGCACGCCCTACGTCCTCCACGACGGACCTCCGTACGCCAACGGCCATATCCATATCGGCCACGCCATGAACAAGATTTTAAAGGACGTCATCGTCAAGCACCGCAACCTGACCGGCCGTAAGGCCCAGTACGTGCCCGGCTGGGACTGTCACGGCCTGCCCATCGAGCTCAAAGTCGAGCAGGAGCTGGGCGGCAAGAACAAGTTCTCCATCCTCGAAATCCGCAAGAAATGCCGCGAGTACGCCCTCAAGTACCTGGACATCCAGCGCGAGGAATTCAAGCGGCTCGGCGTGCTCGGAACCTGGGACAAGCCCTATCTGACCATGACCCCGGATTACGAGACGGCCACGGCCCGCGAACTGGCCAATTTCTACAAGCTCGGCTCGGTGCAGCGCAACAAGAAGCCCATTTATTGGTGCGGCTCCTGCGAGACGGCCCTGGCCGAGGCCGAGGTCGAGTACGACGACCACTCCTCGCCTTCCATCTATGTACGCTTCCCCCTGCAGGCCGAGGAACTGGCCCGGGTTTTCCCCCAGGCCCCTGCCGATGACAGCTTCATCGTCATCTGGACGACCACGCCCTGGACCATTCCCGACAACCTGGCCGTGGCCGTGCATCCGGACTTCGAATACGACCTCGTCCAGGTCGGCGGAACTTTCTACATCCTGGCCAAGGAACTGGTGGCCGGATGCGCCGAACGCTTCGGCTGGGGCGAGTGGTCCGTGCGGGCCACGGTTCCGGGCAGCGCGCTGGAAGGGCTCGTCGCCCGCCATCCCTTCTATGACCGCCCCTCTCCCGTGGTCACCGCCGACTACGTGACCCTCGACGCGGGTACGGGCTGCGTTCACACCGCCCCCGGCCACGGCCGCGAAGACTACGAGACCGGCCTGCGTCATGGCCTTGAGATCCTCTCGCCCCTTGACGACGAGGCCAGATTTCTGCCCAGCGTGGAATTTTTCGGCGGCAAGAACGTGTTCGAGGCCAACCCCCTGGTCATCGCCAAGCTGACCGAGGTCGGACACCTGCTGGGCAGCGAGAAGATCAGGCACTCCTACCCGCACTGCTGGCGCTGCAAGAAGCCTGTCATCTTCCGGGCCACGACCCAATGGTTCATCGCCATGGAGCACGACAACCTGCGCGGCAAGACGCTTGGCGCCATCGACAACGACGTTCGCTGGATCCCGTCCTGGGGCAAGGAGCGCATCCACAGCATGATCAAATTCCGCCCCGACTGGTGCATCTCGCGCCAGCGCATGTGGGGCGTGCCGATCATCGCCCTCCTGTGCAAGGACTGCGGGGACGCCTATTTCGACGGCGACTGGGCCCACGGCATCGTGGACCGCTTCGCCACGCATCCCACCGGCGCGGACTACTGGTTCGAGGCCCCGCTGTCCGAGGTCGTGCCCGAGGGGCTGACCTGCCCCAAATGCGGCGGCACGCACTGGGAAAAAGAGGACGACATCCTGGACGTCTGGTTCGACTCCGGCACCAGCTTCGCCGCCGTGGTCGAAGGGCGGCCCGAGTGTTCCTTTCCGGCGGACCTGTACCTTGAAGGCACCGACCAGCATCGCGGCTGGTTCCACTCCTCGCTCCTGGCATCCATGGGCACGCGCGGCGTCCCCCCCTACAAGACCGTGCTGACCCACGGCTTCGTGCTCGACGGACAGGGCCGCAAGATGTCCAAGTCCATCGGCAACGTGGTCGCCCCGCAGGAGATCATCGAAAAGCACGGCGCCGAAGTGCTGCGCCTGTGGGTGGCCTCGGAGAACTACCAGGAAGACTTGCGCATCTCCGACGAAATCCTGCGCCGCCTGGTCGACGCCTACCGCAAGATCCGCAACACCTGCCGTTTCATCCTCGGCAACCTGAGCGACTTCAACCCGACCACGGACCTGATCGCCACGGCCGACATGCTGGCCCTCGACCGCTATGCCCTGAACATGGTCCGCGCCAAGCACCAGACCATCCAGGCGGCCTACGAAAACTTCGAGTTCCACAAGGTCTACCACACCCTGCACAACCTGTGCACCACGGACCTGAGCTCCTACTATCTCGATATCATAAAGGACCGTGTCTACGTCAACGGCGCCACCAGCCTTGAGCGCCGCTCGGCCCAGACCGCCCTCTACCACATGCTGCTCATGATCCTCGGCGACATGGCTCCGGTCTTGAGCTTCACCTCCGAGGAGATCTTCCAGCACCTGCCCGAGGCCATGCGTCCGTCGGGCAGCACGGTCTTCGCCATGCGCGTGCCCGAGATCGAAGGCGCGCTCCTGACCGAAGAGGAAGCGGCCATCTGGAACCTGGTCTTTGCCGTGCGCGGCGACGTGACCCGGGCCATCGAGCCCCTGCGCCAGTCCAAGGAACTCGGACACTCCCTCGACGCCAAGGTGACCATCCACGCCTCGGGCGAGGCTTTTGCCGCCCTGTCCGGCGTCGCTTCCGACCTGCGCGACGTGTTCATCGTCAGCCAGGCGCAGGTCACGGACCAGCCCGCACCGGCCGAAGCCATCCAGGGAGAGGTCGAGGGCGTGGCCGTGGTCATCGCCAGGGCCCTGGGCGAAAAATGCGCCCGCTGCTGGATCCACGACGAAAACCTGGGCACTGATCCCGAACATCCCTCGGCCTGCCCGCGCTGCACGAAGGTGCTCAAGGAATACCATGCCTAAGGTCGTTCGCGTTCCCTGCAAGCCCGACATGGGACGACGCTACCGGACCATCGGTCTGGTGGCGGTCGTCATCCTTGTCCTGGACCAGCTGAGCAAGCTCTGGATCCAGCAGACCATTCCGGTCTGGGAAAAAGGCTTCACGGTCATCCCCGGTTTTTTCGACATCGTGCACATCCTGAACCGGGGAGCGGCCTTTGGTTTTCTGAACCGTCACGACATCGACTGGCAGCGACCCTTCTTCATCGTGGTCTCGATCCTGGCCTTGGGACTCATCTGGGTCCTGGCCAGAAGCCAGGAGGACGACGGCCCGTTCTATGTCTATGGACTGGGCCTGATCCTGGGCGGCGCCCTGGGCAATCTGCTGGACCGCGCACGGCTCGGAGTGGTGGTGGATTTTCTGGATTTTTACGTGGGCGACATGCACTGGCCGGCCTTCAACGTGGCCGACATGGGCATCTGCGTCGGCGCGGCCGCGCTGCTCGTTTCCTTTTACCAGCAGAGGCGACGCTGTGTTCCCGACAATAATTGAGATCGCGCCCTTCATGCTCTTCGGGTTCAAGCTCGGCCCTTTCGCGCTGCACACCTACGGCCTCTTTGTCGCGGCGGGATTCTTGCTCGGCATCGCCTGGTCCATGCGCGAAGCACGGGCGCGAGGCCTGAACCCCGACACCGTCTCCGACCTTGGCTTCTACATCATCCTTGGCGCCATCCTCGGTGCGCGCCTCCTGTACGTGCTCATCAACCCGGTCTATTTCTGGAACAATCCACTTGAAATACTGATGTTCTGGAAGGGAGGCCTGGTCTTTTCCGGCGGGGCCATCCTGGCCACCGTTTTTGCCCTGGCCTTCATGCGGGCCAGAAAAGAGGACCCCTGGCTGTGGATGGATGTCCTGGCTCCGGGCATAGGCCTTGGCGAGGCCGTGGGCCGCATCGGCTGTCTGGCCGCCGGATGCTGCTACGGGGCGGTCTGCGATCTGCCCTGGGCCATCACCTTCTTCGACCCCGAATCCCTGGCTCCCCTGCACGTGCCGCTGCATCCCACCCAGCTCTATCACAGCCTGGCGGGGCTGATCTGTTTTGCCGTGACCCTGGCGCTCAAATCCAGGACACGGAACACGGGCCAGCTCATGGGCATTTTTCTGGCTCTTTTCGGATCGTTCCGGTTCTTCATCGAGCTTTTCCGCGCAGACTATCGCGGAGATTTCGGACCCGTCAGCGTAACCCAGGTCATCGCCCTCGGGGCGGTGTGCCTTGGGCTTTTCATCATCCAGTACAGGAGACGCAATGTTTAACATTCCCCCTGACAAACTCGTTTACGCGATACCGCTCCTCATCTTGCCCATACTGCCCAACTTCTGGTCCATCTGGCATCTGTACACGAACGAGTTTCCGACGCATCAGGAACGGGCGGCCTGGATTGTGGCCCAGGTCGTATTGCCGGTCGTCGGCGGAGTGGGTTATATCCTCTTCGGCCGAAAGCGGGCCATCAAAAAACAATGACAACCCGGACTCTTCCGCTCGCGGTCGAGGCCAATCAGACGAAAACAGCACCCACAGAGAGGTTCGCATGTCTTCTTTTCCCCTTGGCAGGAAAATCCTGACCGCCGGAGCCCTGGCCGCTCTGCTGGGCACAATTCCGGCCTGTGTCACCACCTCGGATTTCGACCGCCTGCGCAGTCAGGTCTATTCGCAGGAACAGGAGCGCATCAAGCAGCAGGACCGCATCGCCCAACTTGAGGCGGAACTGGCGCGCAGCCAGCCCGCCCAGGCCAACAATTGGGCGGAAGTGAACGCCCTGCGCAGCCAGCTCGCGGCCCTGACCGGCCAGGTCGACGACCTGCACCGGACCCAGCAAATGCAGCAGGAGGCGGCCGGAGGGCTGGTGACCGTTGATTCGCTCAACTCCAGGGTCGTCGATCTTGAACGCAAGACGCTCTTCATGGCCACCCAGCTTGGCATCGTCTTCGACGAGATGCCTCCCCTGCCCCCGGCGCAGTCAACGCCCGCAGGCAGTTTTCCAGGCACCATGACGCCCGCCGATCCCGGTACGCCCGAAGTTCCCGGCAACGCTTCCCAGCCCGTGACGCAGCCTGCGACACAACCTGCGGCCCCGGTCATCGGAACCCCGGAGACCAGGCCCGAAACGCAACCCGCAACCCAGCCGCAGGCCGAGGTCCCGGGACAGGAGCTTTACCAGCAGGCCCTGGAGAGCTTTTATGCGATGAAGTACAAGCAGGCTCAGACCACATGGGCCGAGTTCGTCAAGGGATTCCCCAAGGATCCCCTCGTGCCCAACGCCATCTTCTGGCAGGGAGAATGTTTCTTCCAGATGCAGGATTACGCCAACGCGGTCCTGACCTACCAGAAGGTCATCGAGGATCACAGCAAGTCCAACAAGTACACGGCCGCCCTCCTCAAGCAGGGCATCTCCTTCTTCAAGCTCAAAAAGGACCAGGCCGGCAAGCTGGTGCTTGAAGACCTGATCAAGAAACACCCCCAGTCCGCCGAGGCCAAGCGCGCCCAGGCATACTTGAAGGGCGGCAACTAGGCCCGCGCAAGGAAACCCATGTCCACTCAAGAATACAGCCGCATCGTCAGCCTGCGTTTCCCCCCGGAGTCCTCGGGCCAGCCCATGATGTACAATCTGGCCAAACACTTCGACCTGACCTTCAACATTCTGCAGGCGAACATCAACCCGCGCCGCGAAGGGCACATGATCCTGGAGCTTTCCGGCACCCGGGAACACTACCGCCAGGGCGTGACCTATCTGCAGGAACAGGGCATCAAGGTCACGCCGGTGGCCCATGAAATCTCGCGCAACGAGGAGTCGTGCATGCACTGCGGTCTGTGCACGGCCCTGTGCCCTTCAAAGGCGCTGCACCTCAATCTTGAAACCCGGCTGGTCGATTTCGACCAGGATAAGTGCACCGCCTGCAACATGTGCGTCACCGTATGTCCCGTTCGGGCCATGATCATGGAGGTCGACCCGGATACGTGGTAAAGGAGGAGTCATGAACGTTCCAGAGCGCACTTACGCCCGAGTCGACACGGCCCTGAAAGGATATCTGCGCATCCTGCCCACGGGCCGGCTCACCTCCCTTTTCGCCTGCACCCAGTCGGAAGCCATGCCGCGACTCTCCGAGACCGCGCAGTCCGCCCTGCCCGACGGCCTGGCGCACTACCTGCGCGCCATGAACGAAAAACTGAGCGCCATCCTCTCCATCCTGACCCAGCAGACGCTGCAGGAGGACTTCCCCGTGCCCGTGCTCGTCCATGACATCAGTGGCGCGGGCGTCAGGTTCTCCGCCGATCAGGAGTTTGAACTGGGACAGGGCGTGGAAGTGGTCATCGCGCTCAGCAACCAGCCCCAGAACCTGGCCGGTACCATAGGGACCATCCTCAGGGCCGAAGAGAATAAGGGAGAGCGGGTCTGGGCCATGGAATTCAAGAACATGCGCGACTGTGAGCGCGAAAAGATCATTCAATACGTAGTGGCCAAGCAACGCGAACAACTGCTGGAGCGTCACCTCGCCCCCTCATCCTAACCCGGGAAAAAAGGCATGCACAAAGAACAGCTGAGTCAGGAACTGCTGAACAGGATCACGACCAAGGCCGAAAGCACCATCCGGGAGGTCATCTCGACGGCCCTGACGGAAGAGATCAACCGCGCCCTGACCATGGCCCTGACCGAAGGCGAATTCTACCGTTCCATAAGCACGGACCTGCAGGAAGGACTCAAATCCATCTATCGGGAGATCAATTCCGCGGCGACCGGCACGGCCGAATTGCCGATGGCCGCCCAGGCGGCCGCCTCCCCGGTGGCCGACGAAATGTTTTCCGAAGCATCGACCCAGCTTGGCGCCATCCTGCAGACCACGGAAAAAGCCACCGATAGCATCATGGAGCTGGTGGAAAAACATCTGGACATGAACGACCGCGCCATGCAGCTCCTCGCTTCCCTTGAGAACGGAACCGCCAGGCCGGAAATCGCGGAACTGCGCGCCGGCAACGAGGCCCTGGGCGCGGACCTGATGGAAATCATGACCACGCTCAGCTTTCAGGATCTGACCGGCCAGCGCATCAAGCGCATCGTCGCCGCCCTGCAGCAGATCGAGAAGGTGGTCTTTGAACTCTACATGGCCACGGGTCTGTCCATGAAAGCCATGGAACAAAACCCGGAGCAATCCGTCGAGGAGATCCGCCAGACGTCCAAGGCCCGGGCCACGGAGCTCAAGGGCCCCCAGGATGCCAGTACCCAGACGGATGTCGACGATCTTTTGAGTCAGCTCGGTTTGTAATTCATTTTCACCACAACATTACAAGCCGGTTACGGAATCCTCCGCGACCGGCTCTTTTCATGGAGACACAACATGCCTCAGCTTGCCGACATCACCCTCTTCTCCCTGACCCGCACCATGAGCGTGCTCGACCAGCTCTTTCAGGAAGAACCCGACCTCTACGAGGATTTCGTGCGCGAGATCTGCGCCGAGTTCACCCTCGCCAAGGAATACATGCTGGCCATCCAGGAGATGGCAAGCCGCGAAGCGGACCGGGAAGCCATCGCCCAGGCCGACCTGACCCTACGCCACATGCTGGCGCTGTGGGTTCTGAGCAACGATTTGACCGTGCCCGTGACCGGGCTTGAGCAGATGCAGTAGTATCAGTCTTTTTTGTCCCCGCCCCCGGCCAGGGGGTGGGAGGCGTCGTAGACGCGCATGACCTGGGCAAGATCGAGGTGAGTGTAGCGCTGGGTGGTGGAGATGCGGGAATGGCCGAGAAGTTCCTGCACGCTGCGCAGATCGGCTCCGGCCTGGAGCATGTGCGAGGCGAAGCTGTGGCGCAGGGTGTGGGGGCTTATCGAGCAGGGAGCCCCGCTGCGCACGGCCATCGCCTTGACGATGCGGTCCGCCTGCTTACGCGTCAGCCGCCCGCCCCGCTTGCCCAGAAAGATGGCCTGCTCCCGGGGCGCCGGGCCAAAGGCCCCGCGCTGCTCGATGTATCGCCCTAGCCGCTCCGCCGCCGGACCGGTCAGAGGAACGATGCGCTCCTTCCTGCCCTTGCCCAGCACCCGCACCAGCTTTTGATCCAGATCCACATGGGCGAAATCAAGTCCGAGAGCCTCGCTGACGCGCAGCCCCGAGCCGTAGAGCACCTCAAGCAGGGCGAGGTCGCGCAGGCTTTCGGGATCAAGGGTGGTTTCGGTCTCGACCAGATGAATGGCCTGATCGACATTGAGGACCTTGGGGTGGACCTTGGGCAGCTTGGGATTGGCCAGGGCAGCGCAGGGATCTTCCACGACCATCTTGCGCTGGCGCAGAAAGCGGTAAAAGGCCCGCAGGGCCGAGAGCTTGCGGCAGACGCTCGACTTGGCGAGGCCACGCCGGTGCAGATCGGCCAGATATGCGGTGATGTCCGCCTTGGTCACCGCTGCCGGGGCATCGAAGCCCTTGCTCCGGCGCGCCAGAAAGAGGTGCGCGCCCTCAAGATCGGTCCCGTAGGCGGCCACGGTGGCCGGGGAGTATCCGCGCTGGGCGTCCAGATGCAGCAGAAAAAGGGCGACAGGATCAGGCGCTGGCCCGTTTGTCCATGACATAGCAACTCTTGGGGTTCTTTTTGGCTTCCTTCTTCAGGTTCATGGCGATCTGGGAAGCCTCGCCAAAGTGCTTGAGCTTGCCGCCGCGATTCAGGACCACGGCGATGGAGATGGCCATAAGCGGGAAAACCTGTTCCTTGCCCTTGCGGTCGAGAGAATGGATGGCCCCGCGCGCGCGGTCCTCCTGGTCGTAGAAATGGGGCACGATGGAATCGAAATTGTCGATGACCTGCTGGCAGGCACTCTCGGCCTTTTCCCGCGGCACGATGAAGACGAAGTCATCCCCGCCCACATGACCGACGAACGTGTTCGCCCCCATGAAGCCCCGGATGGAATTGACGATGACCCGCGCGGTCATGAGCAGGACCTCGTCGCCCCGTGAAAAGCCGTACTTGTCGTTGAAGGACTTGAAGTGATCCAGGTCGATGTAGACCAGGGCGAAGTCCTCCTGCCGGTCGATGAGATCCTGGATTCTGTGGATTATGGACGTGTTGCCGGGCAGTTTGGTCAACGGACTGGCGTCGAGTTCCCGGGTGGAGCGGTGATAGGCCAGGATGAGGCGGCCCTTGGCGATGGGCGGCGAAAACGGCTTGACCAGAAAATCGTCGATCTCCAGCGTGCTGAAATCCTGAAGTTCGGCCAGATCCTCGCTGGCCAGGCAAAGCACCACCGGCAGCTGACGATAGACGTTCTCGCCCTTGATCAACCGGACCAGATCCACTCCGGCAAGGTCCGGCAACTGCTCGTCCACGACCAAAAGATCCGGAGGCTCGCTGAAAAGAAATTCCAGCGCCGACGAGCCCCGGGCAAAACAGGTCCACTTGACCTCCTCCTCGGGCCAAAGGGCTCGCAGGCTGCCTTCGAGCTTGGCGTCGGAGGTGACCAGAAAAAAATGCTTGCCGTCCTTCATGATGCGGGACTCCTACGCCAAATCCACGAATTCGCGTTCCAGGCCGTCCATGATCTTGAAAAGCACCTCCGGAGTGATCTCAAGAGCCTCAAGCACCCCCTCGTCGAGGGCGCTGACCTGATTGTCGCCGCCGTTGCCAACGCCGAAGAGCCGCGCCAGAAAATTCCCCACATGCACCACCTGCGCAATCTTCGGATAGAGCGTAGCCGACATGGGCCGGTGATGATAGGAGAGCCCCTCCTTCAGGTTCGCGGGCAGATTCCAGTAGTTGCACAGCCACAGATTGATGCGGTCGTGGGCGAAACCCAACACCTCGCTCTCGGCCTGGCGATAGGAGATGTCCTTCTCAAGGACGAGCGCGTCAATGGCCGCACGGCTTTCCGGGAGCTGCACCGCGGCCACGACCTTGCCGATGTCGTGCAGCAGGCCGGCCACCGCGTATTCCTCCGGGTCCTTGCAGCCGATGGCGCGGGCGATGGCCGAACTTGCCAGGGCGCAGCCGAGGCTGTGCTCCCAGAGGCCCTTCATGTTCTCGTTCATGACGTCGAAGACCGAGGTCGAGATGATGATGCCCTTGATGACATTGAAACCGAGCAGGACCAGGGCGTGCTGGATGGATCCGATGCGTCCGGGAAAGCCGTAGATGGGCGAATTGACCATTTTCAGGACCTTGGCCGAGAGGACCTGGTCCTTGGAAATGGCCTTGCTTATCTGGTCCGTGGACGAATTGGGATTCTCGACCAGGACCGCGACCTCCTGCAGGACCCCGGGCAGGGTCGGCAGATCCTTGACGGCCAGAATGGCGCCCTTTTGGTTGGTACGCAGATCTTCTTCCATTTATTCTCCCTCTTCCCGTGCCGCCTGGGCCGCAGCGGCCAGGGCGCACTGACGTGCATAATAGTCGGAAATGACCTGCTTGACCTGCTGCATGTACTTGTCGCCGGCAAACTTCCGGAAAAGATGGTCAAGCCTTTCGCGCTTTTTGGCGAGCACTTCCTCGCTGCACCCGCCGCCCATTTCCAGGGTCTCGCCCTCGACCACGAGCAGTTCCACGCCCATGTTGTCCAGCTTGGTGATCAGCCCCGCCGTCAAAACCGTGCCTGCGGCGATGAGCACCATCCCGTTTTCCCGGGTCACGGGCTTGGCCAGAACCATGTCCGGTTTGGCCAGCTGCAGGGGTATTTTTTGCATATTCTTCTCCAGATGATCTTTTCGGTCACGTTGCAAGGGCATAGTACATGCCCGGAAGCTGCTTCACAATCCCTTGAAGTTCCATGAAAAGGAGCGTGGAACTGACCTTGCCGGCCGCCCAGCCCGTCCGGCGAACCAGTGTGTCGACATGCAGGGGTTCGCCACATTCAAGAAGACGGTGCACGATTCGCTGCTCCGGATCTTCCGGTTCACGCGGCCGGGGCCCGGGGGCAGGTGCATCCGGCACTGTAAGAGCTCCCAGCCGAGGCTGCAATTCCCGCAGGATGTCCTCCCCGCTCTGCACGAGGCAGGCACCCTGGCGGATGAGCTGGTGGCAGCCCTGATGGGTTTTCAGGTTGGCCGGACCCGGCAGGGCGAAAACGTCGCGATTCTGGGCCACGGCCAGTTCGGCGGTGATCAGGCTGCCGCTGCCAAGCGCTCCTTCGACCACCAATACACCCAGGGAAAGGCCGCTGACAATGCGATTGCGGTGCGGAAAATTCATGCCCTCGGGTCTGGTCCCCGGCGCGAACTCGCTGACGATGAGCCCGTGAGCGGAGACCTTTTTCCACAAGTCGGTGTTGGAGGCCGGATACACGAGATCAAGCCCCGTGCCCAATACGGCGATGGTCCCGCCCACTCCGCGCAGCGCGCCCTGATGCGCGGCGCGGTCTATGCCCTGGGCAAAGCCCGAGACCACGCAGATCCCGGCCGCGCTCAAGGATGCCGAAATGCTCTCGGCCATGTCCAGGCCATAACGCGAGGCGGCCCGGGAACCGACCACGGCCACGCAAGGGCGGTTCAGCAGAGTCGGGTCGCCGAGATAATACAGAAAAAGAGGCGGATCGGGGATCTCGCGGAGCAGCTCGGGATAGGCATCGTGGCCAAGGAAAACAGTGGAAAACCCGAAGCTTTCCACCCTGCGCCGCTCGGCCTCGGACTTCTCGCGCCAGCCGCCCCGGGCAAACTCGGCCTGCACCCGGGCCGAAACCAGACCGCGCGCCGTCCAGGATGAAAAATCCGAAACGGCGGCGAGGGCGTCGCCGTAATGCACCAAAAGGCGTTTCCAGGTGCGCGGCCCAAGACCGCTGGTGTGGCGCAGGGCCAGGCTGGCGCCGAATTCATCCACGGGCCAGCGCCACCGCGTTGGGCTCGTTGCAGCCCTGAATCCTGCCCCGCGCCTGCCTGCCAAGGCGGGATGCCGGGGAGTCGGGATAACGGGACTCCAGCTGCTGCAGATAAACCCCGGCCTGTGCGGGACGGCCCTGGCGCAGCTCCGAATAGGCCAGCTTGAGCAGCGCGTCCGCGCTTTTGGCATGACGGGGGTGGTCCCGCACGACCCGCGCGAAGAATTCCATGGCGCGATCGTAGCGGCCCTGGGCGTACCACGTCTCACCGGTCCAGTAGAGGGCGTTGGGAATGAGCCTGTGGCCGGGGAACTTCTGCATGAACGCGGCAAACAACTCCCGCGCCGGTGCATGACGGCCGTTCTGGTAGCTCTTTAAGGCCCGGGCGTAATCCTCGTCGGGCGAGGTTTCCGGCACGGTCTTCTTTTTCAGGACACCAGGAGAAACGCCAAGTGCCTGCCCGGGGACGGAGGCACCCGGGTCCGAAACCTTCGCAGGGGAAACATCCGCTGCGGGAACCTCCGGTCCGGAAGCGTCCGGTCCGGGTTGAAAAATGTCCGGCCCTGATGCCGATGATTCGTGCGCGCCTCTGGCGACATGAACGGATCCGGGTCCGGATGCGGCAGAAGAATTTGAATCGCTGTCGGCGGAAGCGTTGATGGCGACTGTAGAGGAGGCCGGGTGAGCGTGCGGCACGACTGCAAATCGCGCGACGGTCGCATTGGAGGGGACGGCGGCCTCCCGTCCCAGGATCACGCCTGATCTTGCCATGCGCAGCTTGCGCGTCACCGGTATGCGCAGGGCGGATGCGGAAGGCCTGCTGACGGGCGCACGCCCGTCCTGCATGGTCTTGAGACCGGCGACAATGCTGGCGGGCATATCCGCAAGGTGAAAGCCCGGCCAGTCACGGGCAAAATGCATGAGCACGGGACCGCTTGCCCAGGAAAGCAGAATGCCGACAAGCATTCCGATCACAAAGGCCAGCGTCGATCTCATGGATTAGTCACCGTTGTCTCCCTCATTTCTTCATTGGCATAGGAGAGAACCCGCCAATTTTCAAGGGTGGCGCCGCCTTGCCTCTTGCGCTCTTTTGGGGCAGAAAGCCCCCATTCGACCAGTCCGGTCGGCCCTCAGTCGTACCCATTCCGGCGCTTGAACCCGGGGCTCTTGCCCCCATCAGCCTGTCGTTTTGAGGCCGAACCCGAGGATATGACCGGACCCTGCATAAAAAAAACGACACCGCGCACGAGGTCCCCATGGCGCTCATACTCCCCCTGTGGGCATTTGCCCTGCTTCCCCTGCCCCTGCTCCTGGCCGCCCTTTTCTGGGGCGCTCCGCCCATCGCCCTGGTCAGCGAACTCATCGGGCTCGTTTCCGGCAAACCTTTCCCCGCCCGCGCGGCCAGGCAAATGTCGAGGCTGGCCCTTGGCGGACATGCACTTTTCTGGGTTGTCGTAGCAGCCTGCTTGGCGCTTCTGTCCTCTCACCCGCTTCGGCAATCCGAATTCGTGACAGGCAACAGCCTGCTGCTGATCGCGGCATTGGCCCTGCCTTTCTTCGGAAGCTTGGCCCTGGTCGGCTACGATCTGGGCTGGAAGTTCGCCAGGGAACGCAAGCTCATCCACTTTCTGCTTGGGTGCGTGGCCAATATTCCCATCAAATATGGTTACTGGGCGCTGGCGGGATTGGGACTGCTTTACTTCCGGGGTGTCAACCTTGAATCTCCGGCGTTTCTGCCACCGTGGGGATCGGCGCTGTGGCCGTTGATGGCGCTGTGGCTACCGCTGTCGCTATGCTTGGCGGCGGCCGTTGGCCTGTGCTACCTGCTGCTGCGCCGGGACGCCGACGACTGGGGCCGGGATTATTACCGTTTTGCCGCGCCCTTTCTGGCCAAATGGCATCTGGTCTGCGGCCTCATTGTCCTTGCGGTGATGGTCTGGCTCTATGCAAGCCTCAAAGGGGTCTTCAATCTGCACCTGCCCCAGATCTTCAACGCCGGTCTTGCCAGCGCGGCCTGCCTGGGACTGGCCATGCTCCTCTCGCTCCTTGTCACCGTCAGTGAAAACCCCATGCGCTTCAAGGTTTCGATGGTCGGAGCGGCCGTTCTCTCGCTTGCGCATGCGAGCATGCTGCTGGTCGCGATCCTTGAAACCCTGAACCGCTATGTCCCGGGATGGTCCGTGCCCACGTTCATGCCGGAACTGCTGCGCCTGTTCGGATAACCCGCATTATCACATACCGATCCTGCCACGAGGCCGGATCGGTCATGCTTCATGCCCGGTCTGCGGCCGCCACCCGGGAACAGATCCGGTTCTTGCCGGTGCGCTTGGCTTCGTAAAGACTCTCGTCGCTGCGTTTCAAAAGCTCATCCAGACTCTCGCCCGCCGAATATTCCGCCAGCCCGATGCTGACCGTAAGCCGCAGGCGCAGACCCTCATGTTCGAGAACCGAATCGGCAAGGCCTCTGCGCACGCGCTCCGCCGCTACGGCTCCAGCCTCAAGCCCCGCCTCGGGAAACATGATGCAAAATTCCTCGCCCCCGAGGCGCCCGGCCACGTCCACGGCCCTGCGCAGGCCATTGATGGTTTGGGCCACGTGCTTCAAGGCCAGATCCCCGACGCCATGCCCGTGGGTGTCGTTGACCTTCTTGAAATCGTCGATGTCGATCATGGCCACGCACAGGCTCTTTCCAAAACGCCTGGAGCGGATCATTTCCGCTCGCACGCACTCCAGGAAATGCCTGCGATTGGGCAGGCCGGTCAGTTCATCCGTATTGGCCAGATGCTCCAGGCGCAGCTCCGCCAGCCGGCGATCGGTCACGTCGGCCATGGCTCCGTGCAGGCGGAACATGCTGCCGTCCTCCAGCAGATCGAAACCGCAGACCAGACTGACATGCCGTTCCTCGCCCTGAACGGTGCGGATGCGCAGCTCGGTCGTGAATTCATGCCCCCGAGCCTCGGCCTCTTCAAAATTTTCCCGGAAATCGGGTTCGTCGTCGGGATGGATATGATGCATGAACAGGTTGAAATCCGGATCGACCGCCTCCGGCGAATACCCGAGGATGCGGCAGAACTCATCGGACCAGTTCTTCTTCCCGTGCAGGTAGTCCTTTTCAAAACTGCCGACCTTGGCCAGCCGCTGCGCTTCCGAAAGGCGGCGGGCGCTGTTTGCGATTTCGTCCTGCATCTGCTTGGCTTCGGTGATATCCGTGGCCGTGACCACGGCCCCGGATATGCTTTCGTCTCTTTCGCGGTAAGGATAATATGTCACCGCGTAGCAGCGCCTGTCCGCCCGGTTCGTATCGAACCAGGCCTCGTACTCCACGGTTTCCCCGGCAAAACAGCGCGCAAGCTTCGGTCCGACATACTTGTCGAAAACGTCCTGCCCCACTATTTCGGCAACCTTGCGTCCCTCGATCTCATCGCGCTTTTTCCCATGCACCCTGAGATAGCTGTCGTTGACCAGCCGGTAGACGAAATCAAGATCGATGATGCTTACCAGGGACGAGGAGGATGCAATGGCGCGCTCGTATCGGATCAGCGCGGCTTCGGCCAGCTTGCGGGCCGTGATCTGGATGTGGGAGACAACGGCTCCGTCGATGGAGCCATGGCTGACAAGAGGCGTGACCGTCATCAGAAACCAGCGCTTTTCCGAAGGCGCGTGGCATGGATATTCAAGGCTGAATTCGGGGATCTCCCCGGAAAGCACGCCCCTGATCCCCTCTGCGGCCTGCCGTGCCTCTCTGGCGGCCGCACCCATGGAGGAGTCGCAGACTTCTATGTAATTCTCGCCTTGCAGGCGGCACTTGTCCGGCGTGCTGTTCTCGACCGCGAAACGTTGCCAGCTGCGGTTTGTGTCGACAATACAGCCGTCACGGTCAAGCACTGCCACGTGTTCGCTCAGGCTGTCGAAAATCTCGCGCAAAATTTCGAAACGGCGTGTCTGATCAAAACAGACATCACCCTCATCGGACAAAAATTCCGTACTCATGGCGGCTCCATTTGTGGTCATGACGGATGAACGGGGCGCATGATTCCGCTTCGCGTCCGTCCCGACTGAAAGCGGGATGAATCCCGAGGCAAACGACAACAGCGTGAAGGTACGCAAAAAAACCTGTTCAGGGAAGCACGCCGAATCCGAGCACGCAGGCGCGTGACCGGTCAAGATCGGGGCATATCCAGTTGGTGGGCGTGATTTTTCCAGAGGTTCCACAAAGTGCCCTTGGACCACTGTCCCTGACCGGACAGCGTCGGCTGGCCCTCGGCTTGGAAGATGTCGCAAATCCGGGAAAAAGAGTGGTCCTGCTCGCGCAACTCGCGGATGCGTTCCAAAGCCGCGCGTTTACGGGCGGAAAGAGGACGAGGCAGAGATGGATTGACGCGGCCCTGCGCATCCGGGTGGACAAGGGCGGCGGTCAGTTCGGAGATCATGCCGGTCAGCCGGGCAAGCTGTTCCTGCTGCCCGGCAACCATGGCCTTGAGTGCGGCAAGTTCGGCGCGCACGGCCATGAGCGAAGCCCGGTCACGTTCGGCATGCTTGGCCAGGGCTTCGTCCCGGATATCGCGCGCACGCTTTCTGGCGTCTTCGGCAGCCCGGCTCATCGCGACCGTCCCGGAACCAACCAGTTCTGCCGCCAATGCGCTGCGGCACTGCCAAAACCTGCTGCACGACAGACCGAAAAGATCACGATGCTCGGCATGGGGGCTCCCGCAAGCCCGCTCGCGTGAGCGGGCACGTCAAAACGCCACGCGCCTCAAGGCTGCGGCGTCCAATGCTGTCCGACCTGGGCAACCCGAATGAGGCTCTCCCGGCCAAGACGCTGTTTCAGAAATTCCTTCAGCAGAACCTTGACCAGCTCCTGCCGGTTCATGTTCTGCAAATACTGACCCGAGGCCAGCAGCTTCTTGAATGACGAGGACAAGGTTCCGGAATCCTCGATGGCGGTCAGATACGGAGCCACCATCTGGCGGAGTGCCTCGACACTGTCGGACTTGAGCTCCCGGTACATGGCGGCCAGCTCCTGCGCGGCGGGCAGCCGGGTGGATTCGAGCACACCTTTGAAATCCGCCGTGAACCGTTTGATGCCGTTGATGATGTGGCTCTGCTTGACCATGTTCATCTTGGCCCAGCCGGCGTTGAGCCATTTGAAAGACCCGACGCGAATGGTTCCGGTGGATGTGTCCGACACGAACACAATAATGGAATGGGCATTGTACATGTAGGAATCGACCCAGCCAAGGCCGGTCTTGTTCAGACCCTTCTCGTTGGAATACAGATAGTTCCAGTCGGAATCCTCGCCGACCACGCAGCCCTTGCGACCGATCTCGGAAGGTTCGGTCTGGCAGCCCACGGAAATCAGCACGGGCCCGGTGGGGCCTTGAAACACCGCCACGGCGCGGTCCTGATTGTAGGCATAATATCCGCCCGTGTTGGCATCGGGGGTGATGATCTCCCGCTCGGTGCCGCGCACAAGCAATGTCTCCCCACGATCGAGCGCCTTGGGAAGCAGCCTCAGGGCATCCTTGGTGGCCGGGTCCAGCCACTCCTGATCGCGCACGGAAGAAGGCATGGTCACATAAACCGGAATGTCCGGATTGTAGACATAGTCCACCACACGGGACAGATCCCCCCGCAGGCTGAAGGCATAAAAGGCCCCCGAGGCCTTTTCCCGGTCCTGCATGGACATGCTGCTCTCCGCCGCGCTGGAGGCGACAAAGGAAATGATCTCGGTCAGCTGATCGGCCTCGATGTCCGAGTTCGATTTGGGGATGGTCAACAAATATTCAAGCCCGGGATACAAAGAATCCGGGATGGATTTCAGGTCGGCGGCCTGAGTCGGAACGGCTGTTCCAAGGACAAGCAGAGCAAGCAGACAAATATAACGCGTAATCATGTACATCTTCCGGTTGTATGTTCACCGCCACGGCGGCTCGGTCAGGACGGGCTTTCCATAATGCCGGAACACCCGCCTGTGAAGCCCTTTGTCACACACCCGTCATCAATTCAAGATCGGGAATTGCGTCACAATGGGCGGCTCGCGCGAGCGCCGTACGGTAGACGCGCCCCCCGGCCATGAGCTAAGAGGCTTGAGATAGCTCATGCACAACGACCACGACACGACACCATCGCCCACGCTCATTGTGGACTCAAAGCCGGAACTTCTGACCCTGGGCCTGCGCGGTATTCTCGACCTGCGCACGACTCCGGGAATCATGGAGAGCCTGGCGCATATCCCCAAACCCCTGCCACGGCTCATCCACGCCGATCTGAGCGGGATCACGCGCATGGACGACTGTGGCGCGCTGGTGATTCTGCAATTGCGGCGCATGGCTGAAAAACATGGCTGCACGCTTGAGATGCTTGGCACCCCGGGCCATGTGCAGGAACTTCTGGATTTCTTGCGTCTGGACGACCCGCCACGATCGGGCGGCGTAAAAAGAGCCAAACCCGGCATCATGGCGCGATTTGGCATCAAGACCATCGAGGTCGCGAGCCAGGCCATGACCCACGTGTCCTTCGTGGGCGAGGTCACCGTGACGCTCCTGTCCCTGCTGCGCCATCCGGGCAGGCTGCGCCTTGGCGACGTGGTCCTCTACATGCAGCGGGTCGGCGTGGACGCGCTGCCCATTGTCGGGCTGATCAGCTTTCTTCTGGGGCTGATAATGGCCTTCATGTCCGCGGTGCAGCTCCAGCAGTTCGGGGCCAACATCTACGTGGCGTCCCTGGTGGCATTGGCCATGGTCCGCGAGCTTGGCCCCATCATGACGGCCATCCTCGTCGCGGGGCGCTCGGGCTCGGCATTCGCCGCCGAAATCGGGACCATGAAGGTTTCCGAAGAGGTGGACGCGCTCATAACCATGGGCTTCAAGCCGGCCATGTTCCTGGTGGCGCCCAAGATCATCGCCTCGCTCCTGGTGGTGCCGCTGCTGGCCATGTACTCCAACCTGTTCGCCATCGCCGGCGGCCTGCTCATCGGCGTGACCACGCTGGACCTGACGGTGAACGCCTACATGGCCCAGACCATGAACACGCTGACCATCTTCGACATCAACTGGGGCCTCTTCAAGAGCGCCATTTTCGCCGTGCTCATCGCCACGGTGGGCTGCTTCAAGGGCTACCAGGTGCGCGGGGGAGCAGCCAGCGTTGGCCAGGCCACTACCTCGGCCGTGGTCACGGGCATCTTTCTGGTCATCCTGGTCGATTCGGTCCTGGCCGTGATCCTGAGGTACTGGCGGCCATGACCCGAAAACCAGTCATCAGCGTGCGCGGCCTGACCATGGGCTTCGGGGAGTTGGTCATCATGCGCGACCTGGACTTCGACATAGAGGCCGGGGAAATTTTCGTCATTCTGGGCGGCAGCGGTTGCGGAAAATCCACCCTGCTCAAGCATCTGGTCGGGCTCTACAAGCCCATGAGCGGCGCGATCACCATTGCCGGGATGTCGCTTGATCCGGACAACGAGGACAGTTTCAAGAAAATCCTGGCCCGCATCGGGGTCATGTATCAGGGCGGCGCCCTTTTTTCCTCCATGACCCTCGGTGAAAACGTGGCCCTGCCCATCACGGAATATTCGAATCTCAAGGAAGGCGCGGTGGAAGAACTGGTTCGCCTCAAGCTGCGTCAGGTCGGACTTGAAGGCTTCGAGCATCATCTGCCGGAGGAGCTCTCCGGGGGCATGAAAAAACGTGCGGCCATCGCACGGGCGCTGGCTCTCAATCCTGAAATTCTTTTCCTGGACGAACCCTCGGCGGGTCTGGACCCCATCAGCTCGGCCGAACTCGACGCGCTCATCCTGCGCCTGAACCGCACCCTGGGCACGACCTTTGTCGTCGTCACCCACGAGCTTTCCTCCATCTTCACCATTGCGAAAAGGGTCGTCATGCTCGACAAGGAAAGCAAATCCATCATCGCCGATGGCAATCCGCACGAACTCAAAGAAGCAAGCAGGCATCCCTTCGTGCGCCAGTTCTTCAACAGACAGCCGGAAATGGAGAAATAATGGCTTCCGCTCGTGTCAATTTTTCCGTGGGCCTGTTCATGACCGCCGGCCTTGCCCTGGCCACACTGGCCATCATCTGGCTGGGCATGACCTCGTTTCTGCGCCAGGGCGAACTTTTCGTGACCTATTTCGACGAGTCCGTGCAAGGCCTCGGAGTGGACTCTCCGGTCAAGTACCGGGGCGTGCCGGTGGGCCGCGTCCAGGCCATCCGCATCGCTCCCGACTATCATCTCATCGAGGTCGTCATCCTCATCGACGACGAGCACGCGGACGACGAAAACCGTTTCGAGGACAGCGTGGCTGCCATTTCCAACGTCGGCATCACCGGAGCCATGTTCGTGGAGATCGACAAGCGTCAGCCCGCCACGGACGGCCCGTCTCCCAAGCTCGGCTTCACCCCGGAGCATCCCGTCATCGCGTCGAGACCCTCGGACATCAAAAAGCTGTTCCGGGAAATCGACGGAATCGCCATGAAGATCCAATCCATCGACTTCAAGGGCATCTCGGACCAGGCCATGGCCGCCTTTACCACCGTCAACACGGTCATGAACGAGGCTCAGCTCGGAGCCATCTCGACCGACATACGCACCCTGCTGGCCAGCATCAATGCGGCGGCCAATCCGAAACGGCTTGAATCCATGGCAAAAAACATGGAGCAAACCATCCTCGCGTCGCGTTCGCTGATGAACAAGGCGGCCGAGGAACTGACTCGCATGGACACCATCCTCATTCAATTCCAGTCCATGCTCGAAGCCAACCGGCCGCATGTCGACACGGCCATGAACGCCCTGGCCTCGACGGCCCTCAAGGCCGATGTGGTCATGACCCAGAGCCACGCCACGGTGTTCCAGATGCAGGCCACCATCAAGGATCTGGAAGAGCGGCTGGCCGTCACCGCCGAGAATCTGGAACAGACGTCCAGCAACCTGAACACCCTGATCGGCAACGTCAAAGATCAGCCGGCGCAGCTCATTTTCGGACAACCAAAGGCCCCCCGCAAGGTGGAGGAGTAGGAAGCCCATGCCCATTCGTTATTTTCTTCCGTTCATCCTGATGCTCGCCCTGGCCGGATGCGGGGCGACCCGGACCACGGCGCCGGACGTGCGCTACTACACCCTGGAATACGAAAGCCCGGCGCTTCCCGGAACACAGGCCAAGGCCGTCATCGTGCTGAACCGTTTCGGAGTGGCCCCGGAGTTCAACACCGGCAAGATCGTCTATCGGGATCTGTCCTTTGGTCGGCAGGAATATGCCTATCACCAGTGGCGCGCGACGCCGCAGGCCCTGGTGGCCGACTATCTGCGCCGCGACATGCAGCAAAGCGGCCTCTTTCTGGCCGTGAGCCGGGCCGGCTCATCCATGTCCGCCACGCACCAGCTTGAAGGGATGATCGAGGAATGGTTGGAGGTGGATGCAGAAGACCACTGGCTGGCCACCGCCGGCCTGACCGTGACCCTGCTCGACCTGCGCGCCCGCGCAATATCGGACCAGGTTCTCTTCCAGCGCACCTACCGCGAGTCCGAGCCCGCCGCCAAAAAAAATCCCGGCTCGGTGGTCGAAGCCATGAGCCGGGTCATGCGCAAACTGTCGGAGAGGATCATCGCCGACGTGCATGCTGCAGTGAAGTAAAGGAAGGTAGACGGTTCAAAAAGGTTCGAGGGCAAGGAGCAAGAAAAAGCCGGGGCCGATGCGTATTCTTCAATACGTGAGGGTCCGGATTTTTCGCAGCGACGCAGCCATCGGGCCTTTTTCAAAGGTAGACGGTTCAAAAAGGTTCGAGGGCAAGAAGCAATAAAAAGCCGGGGCCGATGCGTATTCTTCAATACGTGAGGGTCCGGATTTTTCGCAGCGACGCAGCCATCGGGCCTTTTTCAACCGTCTAGGGTTTGCCGTCCGTGGTCAGGCCATTGCTGGCCTTGATGATATCCCAGGCCTCATCCGCCGTACTGACATACTGAAAGAGGTTCAGATCTTCGGGGTTGATGGTGCCTTCTTCGACCAGGGCCTCGAAGTTGATGACCTTGTGCCAGAAGCGGCGGCCGAAAAGCAGCACCGGGATGGGTTTGACCTTGCGGGTCTGGATCAGGGTCAGGGCCTCGAAGAGTTCGTCCATGGTGCCGAAGCCGCCGGGAAAGGCCACCAGGGCCTTGGCCCGCATGAGCAGGTGCATCTTGCGGATGGCGAAGTAGTGGAACTGAAAGCTCAGTTCCGGGGTGATGTAGGGGTTGGGCTCCTGCTCGAAGGGGAGCACGATGTTCATGCCGATGCTCTTGGCGCCGACGTCGTGCGCGCCCCGGTTGGCCGCGCCCATGATCCCGAAGCCGCCGCCGGTGATGACCACGTGCTTGTACTGCGCCACGTTCTCGGAAATGAGGCGCCCGAGCTTTCGCGCCTCCTCGTAGTAGCGGCTGTTGGCCACGGCCGTGCGGGCCTTGGCCAGTTCGCTGCGCAGCAGGACGTCCTCGGGGTTTTTCTTGAGCCCCTCCAGCACCTTTTCCAGACGGACGGCGGCCGTCTCCGCATCCATGGTACGGGCGCTGCCATAAATGACGACGGTGGATTCGATCTGCTGCTCCTGCAGGGTCAGCTCGGGCTTCAAGAGCTCCAGCTGCAGGCGCACGGGCCGAAGCTCTTCGCGCAGCAGAAAATCCTGATCCTGAAAGGCCAGGCGATAGGACGCGGACTGGCACTGGGGAGTGTCGACATGACGCTTGGCGGCCTGGGCGTCTTCATTGGCCGAGGGAAAAACACCGAAACGGCGGGTTCGCTTGTTGGTCATGAAAATTCCTTATTGGCGGGCAAGGGCCACGCACTTTACTTCAACAACTCCGCCCAGCGGCAGACCCGAGACCTGCACGGCGGCGCGGGCAGGCCGGTGTCCGGCCATGAATCCGTCGTAGATGCCGTTGAAGAGTTTGAAATTGGCAAGATCGGTCACGAACACGTCCACACTGACGATATCCGTCACGGCGCATCCGGCCTCGGCCAGGATGGCGCCCATGTTGGCCAGGGCCTGCCGGGCCTGGGCCTCGAAGTCCGCACCGGCAAACTGGCCGGTGGCCGGAACCAGCCCAAGCTGTCCGCTGACGTACAAAAAGCCCCCGGCGCGCACGGCCTGGGAATAAGGGCCGACGGCGGCCGGAGCCTTTTCCGTGGCGATGAAATCAAGTTTCTGCATACACCCTCCATAAAAAGAACGGCCCTCGCGGGCCGTTCCATCATACCGCATTGTGATTGAAAATCCCTAATCCAGAACCTTTTCAAGCCAATCCAGAGCCGCCGCGACCGTAGGAAATCCGATGGTGCTGGTCAAGAGAATGACGGCATGCCTGATTTCCTCGGGTGTGGCTCCGGCCTGAAGCGCCCGACGGCCATGGCTGCGCACCGCGCCTTCCGAGCGCAGGGCCGCTGAAGCGCCGAGCTGCACAAGGTGCATTTCCTTTTCGCTCAAAGGTCCGGCCCCCTGCGCTGCCTTGCCCAAGGCTTCGGCCGAGGCAATGAGATCCGGATACATTTCCTGTAATTTCTGGTAGTGTTTCGGCTTGCCAGTGCTCATGATTCATCTCCTTCGCGTAAGAGTGTGCCGGGTCCTTTGTTGACGCGGACATGATTCGATCATAGGGGCAACTGGACCTGAAAAACAAGGAGTTTTCCCATGAAAGTCGCCATACCCACTATCGGAACGCGCGTTGATGAGCATTTCGGCCATGCCCGCACCTTCACCATCCTCACTCTGGACGATTCCGGCCAAATCGTCGAAAATGAGTCCTTTCTTCCGCCTTCGGGCTGCGGATGCAAGTCCACCGTGGGCGTGACCATGCAGGCCAAGGGCGTGTCCGTCATGCTTGTGGGCAACATCGGCCAGGGCGCCATCAACAAGATGGCCGAACATGGCATAAAGGTGATCCGCGGCTGCGAAGGCGAAATCCTCGATGTGCTCAAAAGCTGGACCGACGGAGACATTGAGGACAAGAACATTCTCTGCAATCACGAAGGCTGCACGCACTAGCTGCCTGTTGAAAAACTCGAAATTCGCAGGCCGTTCAAAAATGGTGAGATGCAAGGATGCGAAAAAAGCCAGGGCGCGCAGTGTATAGCGCATACATAAGCGGTCTGGCTTTTTTCGCTGACGCAGCAGATCGCCGTTTTTCAACGGCCTGCTAGGAGATAATCATGGAATGCCCCTGCCACTCGGGACGTGAATTCGAAGAATGCTGCGGTCCGATCATTGCCGGCGAAGTCCCGGCGTCCAGCCCCGAAGCCTTGATGCGCTCGCGCTACACCGCCTTTTGCCGGGACGAGATGGACTATCTTCAGGGCTCCTTGGTCGAGGAGCACCGCTCGGAGTTCAATGCCGACGACGTGAGGCGCTGGAACAAGGAAACGGACTGGCTGAATCTGGAAATCCTGGAAACCGACACGGACGGGGACACGGGCATGGTCCTTTTCCGGGTGAGCTTTCGGCACAAGGGCGGCACGCAGAGCCTGACCGAGCGCAGCCGCTTTGTGCGCCGCGATGGGCGCTGGCACTACCTCGAAGGCGAATATGAGACCGAGACGGTCCGCCATGAAAGCCCCAAGGTCGGCCGTAACGACCCCTGCCTTTGCGGCAGCGGCAAGAAATTCAAGAAGTGCTGCGGCTAGCAGGCTGCTTAAAAACGGCGATCTGCTGCGTCAGCGAAAAAAACCAGACCGCTTATGTATGCGCATGACTGCGCGTCCTGTTTTTTTCGCTTCCTTGCATCTCACCATTTTTGAAACGCCTTCGAATTCTTGATTTTTTTACAGTCAGCTAGGACCCAATGACCGCAATTCTATCCATCGTCTTCGTCTTCGCCGTCATGCTGACGGGAATCCGCCTCAAACTGGGCCTTGGCCTCTCCATCCTGGCGGGCAGCCTCGTGCTGGCGCTGCTCTTCGGCCTCTCGCCCCTGGCCTGGCTTGGGGCCATTCCGGATGCGCTGCTGACCGAAGAGACCTTTGTGCTCTGTGCCATCATCGCCGTCATTCTGGCCTTCAGCGCCCTGTATTCTGCTTCCGGCCAATCGGAGCGGTTCATGCGCGCCATCCGCGCCCAAATCCGCTCCCGCTCGCTGCTGCTGGTCTTTTTTCCGGCGCTGATCGGCCTCTTGCCCATGCCCGGCGGGGCCATCTTTTCCGCGCCCATGGTCGAAAAGGCGGCCTCGGAGCTGGCCATTCCCCAAAGGGACCAGGCCCTCATCAACTACTGGTTCCGGCACATCTGGGAGCTGGCCTGGCCCCTGTATCCGGGCCTGATCCTGGCCTCCTCCCTGGCGCACATCCCGGTGACAGGGATCGTCGCGCTGTTGTGGGCAGGCCCTCTGGTGGCCATCGGTTTGGGCTGGCTCCTGATCCTGCGCCCGGCCCTGAAGAACGCGCCCCGTCTGCCGGCCATCGCGGCCAAGTCCCGCAATGGCCGGGACTGGCTCGGGGGCCTGCCGCTCTTCACGGCCATAGTCGGATCCATCGGCGGCGAATGGCTTTGCGCCGTGCTCTGGCCGGGCAGACCCATGGAATACGGGGTCATCGCGGCCCTGATCCTGGCCTCCGGGGTCAGCCTGTTCATGGCCCAGGCCAAATGGACGGCGGTGCTACGGGAGGCGGGCAAGGACAACACCCTGGCTCTTCTGGCCGTGGTCGGCGCCATCTTCATCTTCAAGGAAATCCTGCACCAGGGCCACGTCGTCGATGTCCTGGCGCAGACCCTCGGCGGAGGCGGCGCGATCTACGTCATGGCCATCGTCCTGCCCTTTCTGGTGGGCTTTGTGGCCGGTCTGACCGTCGCCTTTGTGGGCGCGACCTTCCCGCTGCTCTTCGGACTCGCCCATTCCTCAGGCCAGCCCCATCTCATCCCGGTGATCCTGAGCCTTGGGATGTACGCCGGATACGCGGGCATCATGTCCTCGCCCATGCACATCTGCTACCTGATGACCTGCAACTACTTCCATCAGGATCCGGGCAAGCTCCTGCCGCGCATCCTCGTGCCCGGCCTGCTGCTCATTCCGGCGGGCGTGGTCGTGACCTTCCTCATGGTTCCGCGCTAGCGAGAGCCCCAAACTTCTGGAGCGTCCGAAATACGAAGGCGCCACGTCTTGACTTCCGGTCCGAATATGGCACTCTTTACAGACCGGAGGAAACCAGCATGAACATCACCAGCGACATCAAGCCCGTGACCTATCTGAAGTCTCGGGCGGCCGAGCTTCTCAATCAGATCAATGAGACGCATCGACCCGTGATCATAACCCAAAATGGCGAACCGCGAGCCGTATTGCAGGACCCGAAGAGTTACGAGAACATGCGCAACGCCATCGGCCTGCTCAAACTCATCTCAGCCGGTGAAACCGACGTCAGGGAAGGACGCGTGGTGGGGCACGACGATGTTTTCGACACGCTTGAAGACGACTTGAAGGCAGCCATGAAATGAACAAGACGCATCACGTCGTCTGGGCCGCCGTGGCCCGCAACGATCTCAAGCAGATCATCGACCATATCGCCCAGGGCAGCCCAGACGATGCGCTGCACATTCTTCACAAGATCAGACAGCGGGCAGCGGAACTTAAAGCCATGCCGGATCAAGGCAGGATCGTTCCGGAATTGAAAGAACAGGGCATACAGACGTACCGCGAACTCATCGTCGCCCCGTGGAGAATCGTCTACAGGGTCTCGGACACAACGGTTTTTATTTTGTCAGTCATCGATTCGAGGCGTAATGTCGAAGACATTCTGCTCGACAGGCTCATCAAATAGCACAGCACGACACCAGCTTGTCCTGAGCGCTCCGCCCCTCAAGCACTGCCCGTGCAAACTGCCTGTGCGCACTCCCCCGCCGCCATATCCGGCCGTTCGTACCCTTCCTCCTGAAAAATCACGTCCGCACCCAGAAACTTCTCATAATCCACGCCCCAGGCCCGCATCTGCAGGAGCAGCGGGATGAGGCTTCGGCCCATTTCCGTCAGGGAATACTCGACGCGGGGCGGCACCTCCCGGAAGACCTCACGGTGCACCAGCCCGTCGGACTCCAGTTCGCGCAGTTGCCGGGTCAGCATGCGCTCGGTCACATCGGGCATGCCCCGCCTGAGGACCCCGAAGCGCACTGCGTCGGTCAGCGACAGATGATAAAGTATGATGGGCTTCCATTTTCCTCCGATTACCGCCAAGGTAAGCTCAAAATAGCAGCGGTAGCGCTTGCCGGAGATTTCCTTGACCTTGCAGGGCCGAACTTCGGTTTCATCCATTACTATACTCCGTGTGTGTACCGCACATTATAGACAGTACTTTTCTTAATTGCCGACATGTGCTCTATCCGTGTCCGGAACACGCAGTCAATCCCAACCAAGGAGAAAAAATATGTACGCAATCGCAGTCAACGGCAGTCCGCGCAAGGGCGGCAACACGGAAATCCTCTTGAACAGGGTCCTGGAACCCCTCACGGCCGCCGGGTGGGAAACCGAGCTGGTCCAGGTCGGAGGCCAAAACATCCGGGGCTGTCAGGCCTGTTACAAATGTTTTGCGCGTCAGGACGGACAGTGCGCCATGAAAAAGGACGTCTTCAACGAGATCATGGAGAAACTCCTGCGCGCCGACGCCCTGATCTTCGGCTCCCCCACCTACTTCACCGACGTCTCGGCCGAGATGAAGGCCCTCCTGGACCGCGCGGGCCTTGTCGCCCTGGCCAACGGCCGGGCCTTCAAGGGCAAGATCGGTGCGGCCGTGGTGGCCGTGCGACGCGGCGGGGCGACCCACGTTTACGACACCATCAACCACATGTTCCTCATGAACCAGATGCTCATCCCCGGTTCCGTGTACTGGAACATGGGCTACGGCCGGGACAAGGGCGAGGTCGAGGGTGACGCCGAAGGGCTTGGCAACATGAAGAATCTGGGGCAGACCATCGCCTGGCTGGGCGGAGCGATAAAGCCGCATCTGGACAGCTTCCCGGCTCTTGAAACCGTGAGCGAATAGCTGACTGTTGAAAATTCAAAATTCGCAGGCCGTTCAAAAATGGTGAGATGCAAGGAAGCGGAAAAAGCCAGGACGCGCAGTCATGCGCATACATAAGCGGTCTGGCTTTTTCCGCTGACGCAGCAGATCGCCGTTTTGGGGCGGCCTGATAAGAGGGACACCGATGATCGACTTTCAGATCGACAAGGACAAATGCATCCAGTGCGGCGAATGCGCGGCCGACTGCCCGGCCGGCATCATCGCCATGAATGACTTCCCCGAGATCACCGACGAGGGGCGCTGCTACCGCTGCCAGCACTGCTACTCCGTCTGCCCGACGGGGGCCGTGTCCATCCTGGGGCTTACGGCCGATGACGCGGAGCCGAAAAAGA
Source organism: Desulfomicrobium macestii (assembly GCF_014873765.1). Taxonomy (NCBI): domain Bacteria; kingdom Pseudomonadati; phylum Thermodesulfobacteriota; class Desulfovibrionia; order Desulfovibrionales; family Desulfomicrobiaceae; genus Desulfomicrobium; species Desulfomicrobium macestii. The sequence continues at coordinate 39,189 of NZ_JADBGG010000015.1, forward strand.
ACCCGCCGTCGCCGGAGCAGATGGCCAGCCTCGTCACATGGCGGCGCTCCATTCGGCGTTACAAGGACGAAAACCTCTCGCCGGCGCTGATCGACGAACTCATCAATACCACCAGCCACGCGCCGACGGGGGTCAACGCCCAGGGCGTCGTCTTCACCGTGGTCCGGGACAAGGCCTTCATAGACCGGCTGCGCCGCGAGACGCTGGACCGCCTCGGAGCGCTGGTCGACGCCGGGAAGCTGCCGGAAGGGATCATCTCCCAGTACCTGGGCTTCGCCGTCAACGCATGGCGGACGAACGGCCGGGACGCCATATTCCGGGGAGCCCCGCACATGCTGCTGACGAGCACCCCTCCCGGCGTGCCCTGCCCGGTGCAGGACGCGCACATCGCCCTAGCCACCTTCGAACTCCTGGCCAGCGCCCACGGGCTTGGCACCCTGTGGGACGGCATGTTCATGATGGCCCTGGCCGTCTGCCCGGAGCTGAAGGAAACGCTGCGCATCCCGACCGATCACACCATCGGCTACGCGATGCTCTTCGGCAGGCCCGAAGTCCAGTACCACCGCCCCGTCAAACGGGGACCGGCCAAAGTCAACATCCTCGAATAGTAAAAGGACCGGAGCTCATGCCTGTGCTCCGGTCCTTTCCTTTTGCGCAACGGAGAAATTTCCCTTTGGACACCACCGGCATCACCCTGGCCATCCTCTCGGCCCTGTTCATGGGCACCATCGGCGTCTTCTCCAGAATCACCGGCCTGCCCGCCGAAACCATCACCTTTTTTCGCCTCCTGCTTGGAGCCGGATTCCTGGCCATTTTCCTCCTGGCCACCCGTCAGGCCGGGACGCTCAGGCGCTGGCCAACCTGGCCAGTGATCGTCAACGGCGCGCTTTTGGCCGGTTTCATCATTTTCTACGTACAGGCCATGAACCTGACCTCCATGGCCAACGCCATCATGCTCGTCTATCTGGCCCCGGTAGCGGCTTCGATCTTCGCGCATTGTTTCATGAGGGAGCGGCTCAATCTCGCGGGCTGGATTCTCATCGGCCTGGCCATGCTCGGCTTCGCGGCCATGATGGAATTCAGGCTCGATTTCGCGGACGGCTCGAACCATGCGGCGGGCCTGGGCCTGGCAGCGCTGGCCATGCTCTGCTACGCGAGTTTCATCCTCATGAACCGCCGCATCCGGCCCCACGTCCCGGTCATGACCCGCGCCTTTTATCAACTCCTGATCGGGGCCCTGGTCATGCTGCCCTTCTTCCTGCACTCCCGGCCCGAAATCACCCCCGTGAACGGACTCTGGCTCCTGACCACAGGCCTGATCCCGGGCTTTCTGGCCATCACCTTCGCCGTGGCGGCCCTGAGCCGCCTGCCCGCCGCAACCTTCGGCACCCTCGCCTATTTCGAACCCCTGGCCGTGGTCTTCTTCGGCTGGTCCCTGTTCGGAGAAAACCTGTCCGGCCTGCAACTGACAGGCTGCGCCACAATCATGGCCAGCGGCTGCGCCAAGGCCTTGCTTGCATCCCGCACAGCATCGGCCTGACCACTCCCACACTTCCACTGCACGTCACGCAGACAAAACGCCCAGAGTTTGTCGGCAAGGCATACCTAGTCAGCCCTGAAAAAAATTACAATGTGCTGAAATTAATTGAAATTTAATGGGGGAGACGAGCGTCAGATCTTGAATCTTGAATTGCTGGAAGGAAAAGAGGCCAAGCCTCGCTTTGACTCACAAACCTTTCTCTTGTGCCCCTTGTTATAGCTCCGCTCCTTCAACGCTCCGCTTTCCCCCTTGATGACCGACCAGCCAGCAACGACTGGCTTTTCTTCTGCCCGACCGACCTACGCAGCCCATGATGACCTGCCCACTCTCCCATCCTGCTTCAGACCGCGAAACAGAGTTGCCTTTGCGCTACTCCATGTTCTTGTCTGGGTTGCGGGCATGCCTCGCTGAGCTGTTAGCCAACTTCCCGATACAATCAATTTCCCAAATACTTTCAGGCAGTCAGACCTTTTATTACCAAGCCACCCAATACATGGCACCACTGTTGCTTTGCTGGCAACAAAGAGGCGCGGCCCGAAAAAGACCCTTTCTACGCGAACGCACCTGGCAACGCCAACAACCATGAAGTGGAGTATCCATGTCCAAAATAGGCATCATCCGTTGCGAAAAAAATGAAACCAAATGTCCTCTGACCTCCTGTTTCAAGGCGCTCTCCTCCGCTGCGGAAGGCTTTGCGGGCTGCGAGGAGCCGGAAATTGCGGGCGTTTTCACCTGTCGATGTCCGGGAGAAAACGTGGCAGACATGGCCAGGATACTCAAAAGCAAGGGCGCTGAACGCGTCCACTTCTGCACCTGCCTGTTCTCGCGCAAGGAGAAGGATGGCTGGGCGCTGGGAGACGGCTTTTGCGAGGATGTGGACCGGCTCGTCCGCCAGGCCGCCGATGCGGCTGGAATCCCCTGCGTCAAGGGCACTGCGCACCTGCCGCATGGATATGTTCCGGAAGTGATCGAATAAACACAGAAGGGGTTTTCATGGGCGACGATCTGGACCGCATCATTGAGGCCATGCAAAACACGATAAACGAAGACACGCGCGCGGCCTGGGGCGAGGAAGCCTACGAGCGCTGGGTCAACCCGCCCAACATGGGACCCATGCCCGACGCCGACGGCACGGCGGAACTCAAGGGGACCTGCGGGGACAGCATGGCCATCTCGCTCAAATTCGACGGGGACCGGGTCTGCGCGGCATCCTTTGAAACGGACGGCTGCGGCCCAAGCGTGGTCTGCGGCTCCCTAGCGGCGGAGATGGCCGTGGGCAAGACGGCCGAAGAGCTTTTCGACATCACGGGCGAAATGGTCCTGGCCCGGGCCGGACAGATCCCGGAAGACCATCATCACTGCGCTTTTCTGGCCGTCTCCACGCTGCACGAGGCGTTGAACAGATACATGCGTCTGGCCCTTGAGAAACAGTGACGGAAAATTTTCATACAACTGCTCCCGCGAAAGGCGGGAAGGAGGTATTATGCCAGCTGGTAACGGAACAGGACCCATGGGCATGGGCTCCATGACAGGACGCGGCGCCGGATATTGCTCCGGTTCCGGGACGCCGGGTTACGCGAACGGCGGAGGATTCGGCGGCGGTGGATTCGGGTTTGGCGGCGGCAGGGGCCGCGGACGTCGCTTTTTCGCGGCAGGGCCGCAGGGACGCTTCGCACGGCAGGAAGCCTTTGATCCGGCCACCGAACAACAGGCGCTGAAAGATCAGGTCAAAGCCCTGCAGGCGCAACTGGAAGCCATTCAGCAACGTCTGGCGGAAATGAAATAGCCGGATAATCGGCACACAAAAATGAATGGCCGCTCCCTTCGGGGTCGCGGCCATTCATTTTTGATCACTGGTCCCAAGCGGCCGTCACTGCTTCACGGCCCACACCGCATGCACGGGGTCGGAATGCTGGATCATGGGATAATAGCGATCCCGGGCGTCCATGGGCCGGGGCCAGCCACGATCCGAGAGGGTCGACACGTCCTTGAATCCGCCACCGAGACGAAAATACTCCGAGACCAGGGAGACGCGCTCGAACTCATGCAGCTCGGTCCAGATGCGCACGGCCTGGTCCGGAAACCAGCGATGCGAAAAGACCACGACGCACAGCCCGCCCGGCTCCAGCACCCTGGCGATCTCGGCGAAAACCTCCAGGGGCCTCGTCAGGTATTCCACGGACAGGCTGCAGATCACGGCGTCAAAAGCGCCATCCGCGAACGGGAGCACCGAGTCGGCATTGAGGTCATGAACCACGTGGGACGACAGGGCCGGATTTTCGTTCATCTCCTCCCCGTTCATGCCCAGGCCAGTGGCCGTGACACCGCCGGGCAGGTGCGTCTGCCATCCGGCCATGAGATCAAGAATCCCCTCCCGGCCGGGCAAAAGACGCGAGTACACCTTGGCAATGTTCTCGCGCGCCTGACTGTCCACGTGCGCGACCTTGCGCGGCGTGGCGTAAAATTCCTCGTCGCCAGTACCGAGCGGCTTTTCCAGGGGCGCACCGAGGCCGAAATCCGTCCCCCTGTCCGTCCTGCGCTTGAGTCCCGGCCCGTCGGTCAGGGCGCAAAGCCAGTCCTTGCACTGCCCGCCAAACTCCGCCTGCTTGGGCCACACCGCAAGAGGCGTGATCTCAAGCCGCGCCTCCACATCGGCCAGAGGATGATTGAGATCGACGGTCAGCGTGTCCGCGCCGGTGTTGATGACACGAAAGGGCTGGATGTTCTGCGGGTAGATGCCGGGCAGTCCGCGCAGCACGCCCTGAGGGTAAAAGCGACCCTGCAGCGGCTCGATGGCGGTATCGCCGACGGGGGCCTTGAACGCCTTGCGGGGCACGGTCATGACCTTCCTCATGTCCCGCACCGGCACATGCACGCCGGGCTGAAGATCGACAAGACGTGATTCCCCCACCGTCATTCCCAGAATTTCCTTCTCGAGCCCTGCGGGAAAAACATCCCGCCACAGGTTCACGTTCTGGGCGTAAAAACTGTCCTCATGGACAACTCCATGCTCCTCCCAGTGCAGACGGAACTGGATGTTGGCCAGGGTATCGGTCGAAATGGCGGTCATGGCTGCCTCCGGTTGTATTCGCAAATAAATGACAAAATTTATCAATAAGAAACCTGGCCCGGCAGTCAAGCGGAGTTGCCAATATGAACGCCAGGCGTTATCAGTGACTCATGATCGTCTCATTTGCCTGCAAGGAAACCGATAAACTCTTCCGCGAGCGAACATCGCGAAAAATCCCACCGGACATTCACCGGGTCTCCTTGCGCAAACTGCTGCAACTGCATGCGGCGGTCGACCTGAACTTTCTCCGCGTGCCCCCGGGCAATCGGCTCGAAAGCCTGTCGGGGGACCGGGCCGGACAACACAGCATACGCATCAACGATCAATGGCGCATCTGTTTCACATGGCGTGACGGCAATGTGCACGATGTGGAAATCGTGGATTATCATTAATGGAGCAAAGCACCATGAAAAACCTGATTCCTGGCCCCATTCATCCCGGGGAAATCCTGCTGGAGGATTTCATGAAACCCATGGCCATCACCCAATATGCCCTGGCCAAGGCCATCAGCGTTCCTCCTCGCCGCATCAATGAGATCGTGCACGGGAAAAGAGCCATCAGCGCGGACACGGCTCTCCGGCTCGGTCGCTATTTTGGAGTTGATCCGCAGTCGTGGATGAACCTGCAATCACACTATGAGCTTGAAGTCGCGGCGCAAAATCTTGGAGAAAAACTGGAACGCGAAGTCAACCCGCGAAGCGCCGCCTGAACGCGACATGCCTGAAAAAAATGAGGGCGCCCCGAACGGAGCGCCCTTTTTCACTTCTTTCCCAATGCCATCTATTCAATGATCTCGATGCAGTCGTCCGGACAGTAGGACACGACCTTGCGGGCCAGGTCCTCTTCGCAGGGGTTTTGCAGAATCACGGCCACGTGGGCGTCCTCGTCGTAGGCGAAAATCTCCGGCGCCAGCTCCACGCAGGCCAGGCATCCGGAACAGCAGGGCCCGTTCAGGGCCACTTCGACCATGTTCATTTCAGGCCTCCCAGATATGTTTCAAGACGGCGCATGCCCTCTTCGATGTTCTCGATGGAGTTGGCGTAGGAAAAGCGGATGTAGCCCTCGCCGCCGGGTCCGAAGTCCACGCCCGGGGCCACGCCCACACCGGCCCTCTCCAGCAGGTCGAAGGTGAACTGCATGGAATCGTTCGTGAATTTTTTGGCGTTGGCGAACACGTAAAACGCGCCCGTGGGCTCGACCCGAATGCCGAAGCCAAGTTCGCGCAGTCTGGCGATCATGTACGTGCGGCGCTGGTCGTAGATGGCCTTCATGCGTTCCACGTCCGGGCCGGCCTGGGTCAGGGCGGCCACGCCCGCCCACTGGGCGATGGAACTGGTGCACAGGAAGAAGTTCTGCTGCATGGTCTGCAGGCGCTTCATGTAGCCCTTGGGGGCGATGACGTACCCGAGCCTCCAGCCGGTCATGGCGTAGAGCTTGGAAAAGCCGTTGAACACGAAGCAGTTGTCCGTGAATTCAAGGGCGGTGTGCTCCTGGCCCTCATAGACAAGCCCGTGGTAAATCTCGTCGGAAAAAAGCGGCACGCCGAGCTCGGCCAGGCCGCAATACACCTCGGGGCTGACCAGGGTCCCGGTCGGGTTGGACGGGGAGTTGACCAGGATGCCGCGCACGTCGTCGTTCATGCGGGCCTTGACCTGATCGACGCGGAACTGGAACCCGTCCTCCTCGCGCACGGGCACGAAATCGGCCACCGCGCCAGTGAAGCGGATGAAATTGGGATAGCAGGCATAGCTCGGGTCCGAGAGCAGGACCCGGTCGCCGGGCTGCAGCAGGAGTGAAAAGGCCAGCAGCATGGACGGCGAGGTGCCCGAGGTGACAAGCACCTGGTCGGGATGGACCTCGACGCCGTATTTGGCATGGTAGTTGGCGCAGATGGCCTCGCGCAGCTCGATGATGCCCAGGGAATGGGTATATTGGCAGCGGCCGTCGCGGATGGCCTTGCAGGCGGCGTCCTTGACGCACTCGGGCGTGTCGAAGTCGGGTTCGCCGATCTGCAGGTGCACGATGTCCCGGCCCTCTTTCTCCAGCGCGCAGGCCCGTTCCAGCACATCCATGACCTTGAAGGAGCTCAGGTCCTGACAGCATGGGTTGATGCGGCATTCGTTCATAAGTTTCCCCCCTCGCGATTCGTGATACGGGCGGCTTATACTCCTTCGCGGCAAAGCTCAAATCCTTCGGAAACGCGGATCATGGACAACGAATCCAGGTCACAGAAACAAATCCAATCAAGTTTGTTGTTTAATAATGCCGCTCAATAATTCGAGATTCAAGAAAACAGGCGAAGAACTTCTCAAACCGAAAATTTCCCTTGCCGGTTAAAGCACAAACTGGATATATATTTTTCCAGTTTAGCATCGATCCAGTCATAAAAAATACCGGAAACAGAACAATGATTGAAACTATTAAAGAAATAATCCTGGATTTTCAGCAGAGTAAACTTAAAACAGGCATTCCAAGACGCACAGCGATCAGGCCGGTACTAGGCAAAGCAACCGTGTGCATCGGAGTCAGGCGTTGTGGCAAGTCCACCTATATGCTGCAACTCATGCAGAAGTTGCTCGATTCCGGAATCAGGAGTGAAAACATCCTCTGTCTGAACTTTTTCGACGATCGTCTGCACGCCCTGCGGCACGACAGCCTCGGCGTCATTCTCGAAGCCTATTTCTCCATCTATCCGGAAAAGAAAAACAAGGAGAAAATCTACTTTTTTTTCGATGAGATACAAGTCATCCCGGGATGGGAACCGTTTGTTGACCGCCTGCTGCGCACGGAAGAATGCGAGGTGTACATCACCGGATCTTCCGCCCAGATGCTCTCCAAGGAAATCGCCACCCAGATGCGCGGCCGCGCCCTCTCCTGGGAAATGTTCCCGTTCTCGTTCAAAGAGTTCCTCGATTTCAAGGGCATCGACAGTGACGAAGCCCTTTCCACCAAGAAGCGCCTGATGGTCCAGAAAGCCTTCGAGGAATACCGTGAGACAGGGGGATTTCCGGAAGTGGCCGGACTGGAACGCATGCTCCGAATCAAGACTCATCAGGAATATTGGAGCGCCATGCTTTTTCGCGACCTGATCGAGCGCCACGGCATCGCACATCCCAAGGCTTTGACGGACCTGGCCCATTGGCTGGTGGACAACACTGCGTCACTTTACTCCATCAACAGTCTGACGGGTTACCTCAAAACGCTGGGGCACAAGGCGCCCAAATCCGCAGTATCTGATTATCTGACATGGTTCGAAGACGCCTATATCCTCTTTACGGTGCGCATCTTCGATGCCTCACTGGCCCGCTCAAACACCAACCCAAAAAAAATCTACTGCATTGACCATGCGTTGGTGACCTCGGTCAGTTCAGGCATTCTGGTCAATTCGGGGCATCTTCTGGAAAATTTGGTCTTCACCGCACTGAGAAGGATTTCTCCAGACATCTTCTACTATAAGACCAAAACGGGTAAGGAACTGGATTTCATCGCAAAGCTCAGGGACGGCTCCCGCATGCTGATCCAGGTCTGTGAATCCATGGCCGATCCGCAGACCAAAAAAAGGGAGGTCACAGCCCTCGCCGAAGCCATGGCCGAATTGAAACTGTCGACGGGAACGATCGTCACTCGAGGAGAAAGCGAAAAGATTTCCCTTGGAGGCGGCACGATAGAAGTGGTGCCGGCATGGCGATTTATGCTCAGTTTTACGGAAAACTTCTAACCAACGTCCCATTGTCATGGAGTTCTTTGAAAAAGCTGGGGAAGCTTGAGCAAATCCCAAAAAAATTCCCGTCAGGCGACACGCAGCGGCTTGATGTTGCGTATGTCATCCGCAAGTGCCAGCTTCGCCTGATGAAGATCGACAGCCCGCTGCAGGTTCAACCAGAAATCAGCCGAGCTGTCATTGGGAATGCTCATGTGTCACACCTCCTTAGTTATAGTCGCAGATTTCGACATCAAAGGCGTCACCATCGGCAAACCGGAAGCAGATGCGCCACTGATCGTTGACCGAGATCGAATGTTGCCCGCTTCGATCACCTTCAAGCAGATGCAACCGGTTTCCGGAAGAAACGCACAGGTCTTCGATCTGACATGCGGCATCGATGGCGGAAAGCTTGCGCAATGCGCTCCTGGCGATGTCGGAAGGCAGCCGTCCCGCCTATCCGGTCACCCGGAACTGCTCGGTCTGCTTGTCCGCGAACGACTTGATCGTGCGGAACCATGCAATGCGTAACGTGACAAAAATCAACATGAGCACCAAACCAAGGTGCAAAATGATCCCAAGGCGCGCCTTGCGTCCCGTCGCCTATCATATTATGGCTTCGCCACCTCGCACCCGGCCGCTGGGCGCTTGAGCAAATCACAACCATTCCATTTACATTTCCCGACAACGTTCGCGCACGCATGCAAAACGACGAGTTCCGCTTGTCAGCGCCGCTGCCGGCGCGGTGTGTCAAGAGCGGCAACGGGAATGAAATGAAGGAGATATCATGGGACTGAGCATAGGCATCGTGGGCCTGCCCAACGTGGGCAAATCCACCCTCTTCAACGCGCTGACCAAGGCTCAAAACGCCGAAAGCGCCAACTACCCCTTCTGCACAATTGAGCCCAACAAGGCCGTGGTTCCGGTGCCGGACCCGCGTCTGGCCAAGCTGCTGGAACTGGTGGGTTCCCAGAAGATCATCCAGGCCACGGTGGATTTCATCGACATCGCCGGGCTGGTCAAGGGCGCGAGCCAGGGTGAAGGCCTTGGCAACCAGTTTCTGGCCAACATCCGCGAATGCGACGCCATCCTGCACGTGGTGCGCTGCTTCGAAAATGACGACGTCATCCACGTGGACGGGTCCGTGGACCCCATCCGCGACATCGAGGTCATCGACACGGAGCTGATCCTGGCCGACCTGCAGGCCGTGGAGCGCAAGGCCGAACGCCTGTCCAAGCAGATCAGGGCCGACAAGCGCCTCGCTCCGCAGCTGGACCTTCTGCAGAGGCTCACGGCCCACCTGAACACGGGCAAGCCCGCCTCGGAAATGGAAGAGCTCAGGAGCGACCTGGGCGCGGAACTGCGCAAGGACCTGCTGCTGATCACCTTCAAGCCGGTCATCTTCGGTATGAACGTGGATGAGGCCGCCCTGGCCGAAGACAACCATTTCGTGACCAAGGTCCGGGAACTGGCCGCGGCTCGCGGTGCCTGTGCCGTGAAGATTTCGGCCCGCATCGAGGAAGAACTGGTCGGCCTGACTCCCGAGGAAGCGCAGGAATTCCTGGCCTCGTACGGAGTCAGCGAGTCGGGCCTGGATCTGGTCATTCGCACGGGCTACGAAATGCTCGGACTGTGCTCCTACTTCACGGCCGGCCCCAAGGAAGTGCGCGCCTGGACCATCCACCAGGGCTGCAAGGCTCCCCAGGGCGCAGGCGTGATCCACACGGACTTCGAGCGCGGCTTCATTCGGGCCGAGGTCATCGCCTATGACGACTACGTCAAGCACGGCTCCGAGGCCAAATGCCGCGCCGCCGGAGTGCTGCGGGTCGAAGGCAAGGAATACGTCCTCAAAGACGGCGACGTGGTGCATTTTCTCTTCAACGTCTAGAAGATCGCCCAAAACCCGTTCCGGCCAGACGCAAGCCGATCTTGCAGGGTGAAATGCAGCCTTCTGCCCGATCCCTGCAAAAAAATTGGCGGGCAACGCAGTCCGGACCGGGTTTTGACCGGCCTCAAATTCCTTTTTTCAAGAATATTTCCAGCAACATGAATTCTCCAACCAGCTCCACGGGAGACGAACATGCTTGAAAACATCGACGTCATCCTCTGCAAATCCAAGTATCCGGAAAATATCGGCTCCGTGGCCAGGGCCTGTCTGAACATGGGCTGCGGCCAGATCGTGCTGGTGGACCCATGGAACTGGGACAAGGACAAGGCGCTGCCCCTGGCCACCCACCACGCGGGACACCTGCTGGAAAACATCCGCATCCACCAGACCCTGGCCGAGGCGCTGGCGCCCTATTCCTTTTCCTACGGCACAACGGCCAGAACAGGCGGATGGCGCCAGGCCATCCAGACCCCGGAGGAGGCGGCCCCGCGCATTGTCGAGCAACGCAACGCAGGGGGCAGGATCGCCATCGTCTTCGGCCCCGAGGACAAGGGCCTGACCAACGAGGAGACCGATCTCTGCAACCAGCTCCTGACCATCCCCACCACCGACAACCTGACCTCCCTGAACCTGAGCCAGGCGGTCATGGTCGTGCTCTACGAATGCTTCAAGAAATCCCTGACCAAGCCCTTCAAGGTGGCGGGAGCCCCCAAGGATCGCTACATCAACAACGAAGAGCGGGAAGTCCTCTTCAACCAACTGCGCGAGACCCTGATCGAGATCGATTTCCTGAACAAGGACAACCCCGAATATTTCATGCTACCCCTGAAGCGCTTCTTCAACCGCATCAACCCGCGCCTGAACGAATACAACCTGCTGATGGGCCTGTGTCGCCAGATGCGAAGAATCGTGGCCGTCGCCAAGGACCGGAAGGCGTAGGGGCGAACCTGCGTGTTCGCCCCTACGGCGTCATTGTATGGCCGTACATGGCTGATCATGATTTCATTCGGGCTAAAAAATTTTCGCCTCCCCCTTGCCATCTCCGCACAAGTTCTGTACAGAATATCGTACATATGGAGACAACTAATGGACGCCATCACCTATACCAACGCCCGCGCTAATCTGGCCCAGACCATGACCCAGGTCTGTGAGGACCACGCACCGATCATCATCACCCGGGGCAATGACCAGTCGGTGGTCATGATGTCGCTGGAGGATTACACGGCCCTGGAAGAAACAGCCTACCTCCTGCGCAGCCCCAAAAACGCGGTGCGCCTGCTCAAGGCCATTTCCGAACTCGAATCCGGTCAGGGCCTGGAAAGAGCATTGGCGGAATGAAACTCATCTTCTCCGAAACCGCCTGGGAGGATTACCTCTACTGGCAGAAGACGGACGCAAAGACCCTGGCCCGGATCAACCAGCTCATCCGCGAAGCCTCCCGCCAGCCGTTCACCGGTATCGGCAAGCCCGAGCCCCTCAAACACGCCCTCAAAGGGTACTGGTCCCGCAGGATCAACGACGAGCACCGCTTCGTCTACAAGGCTACGGATGAAGCACTGCTCATCGCCCAGCTTCGCTACCATTATTAGGGGCCAATCATACACGCATCGCCTATGATCCGCTTTTTTGTACGGGTGAAAATTTTTCGCCCACGATCCACCGCCATGGCATCCACGCGTCATCCGTGATTCGAATTATCCCCCCCCCATCGCCACACCCAACCGTCGGACACCCTCTTCGATCACGGACTCCGTGTTGGAGGCAAAATTCAGACGCATGCCGCCCTCGCCCTCTGCCGGATCCAGAAAGAAATTTCCCCCCGGCGCGAAGATCACGCCTTCCCCGCAGGCCTTGGGCAGCAGGTCCGAGGCCTTCATTCCTTCCGGCAATCGCAGCCAGACGAACAGCCCCCCCTTGGGCCGTGTCCAGCTCGTGCATTCCGGCATGTGCCTCGCAAGGGCCGCGAGCATGGCGTCCCGGCGACGTCGGTAGAGTGTGCAGGAACGTTGCAGGTGGGCGTGATAACGGCCCACGGACACGTAATCCTTGAGCGCCCGCTGGATCAGGTTGCAGGTGGCCAGGTCGTGGCAGCGCTTGGAGCGCAGCAGGTGGGCGTAGACCGGGCCGTCGGCCACCACGAAGCCGACGCGCAGGCCCGGGATGAGCATCTTGGAGAAGGTGCTCATGTAGATGACGCGGCCGTCGGGATCGAGGGACTTGAGGGTGGGCTGGGCGCGGCCCTCGTAGCGGATGTCTCCGACATAGTCGTCTTCGAGGATGGGCACGTCGAAACGCCCGGCCAGGCTGATGAGCTGCCTGCGGCGCTGGCCGTCCAGACATGCGCCGGTGGGGTTGTGGAAATTGGGGATGGTGTAGATGAGGCCCGGCCGATGACGGGACAGAACCGCCTCCAGCTCCCGCATGTCCATGCCTTCCTCGTCCACGCCGACAGTCAGGATGCGCAGGCCCCGGGCGCGGAACACGTCCAGGGCCCCGGCGTAGGTCGGGCCTTCGACCACGACGGCCTCGCCGGGTGACAGGATGAGCCCCGTGACCAGGGACAGGGCCTGCTGCGAACCGGCCGTGATCAGAATGCTCTCGGCGTCCGTCTGGATGCCCTGGCTGGCCAGCACCTGGGCCAGGGTGGCGCGCAGCGGCCGGTATCCGGCGATCTCCCCGTACTCCACGGAGGCCACTCCGTCCCGGCGCATGACCTGACTCAGGAGCTTGCGAAACTCGTCCATGGGAAACAGGCGCGGGTCGCACGCACCGCCATCCAGCGCGATCCAGTCCGTTTTCCGGCTGACCTCCGGCAGATAGGCGCTCATGGCCTCGCAGCCGCCGTAAGAGAGACGTCCCTGCCATGCGGGCCAGCCGCCGGACAGGGGAGGATTCCTGGCCTCGCCGGGAGCATGGGGGAGCACGTAGAAGCCGCTGCCCTGCCGGGAAGTGATGAGCCCCTCGGCCATGAGCTCGGCGTAGGCGCTCTCCACCGTGCCGCGACTGACCCCCAGATTCGCGGCCAGGCTCCGGACCGCCGGCAGGCGGATGCCCGGGCGCAGATTCTCGGTCAGGATGCTGTTTCGAAAATGTCCGCTGATCTGCACGTAGACGGGTTCCCGGGATTCAAAATCAAGAGCCAGGCGCATGTCTTCCCTCCTGCCAAATTGGACTGGTCCATTTTATTCAAAATTGCCCCTTACGGCGGGGCCAATTTGCAACTAGACCAGCTTCACATTCAGCACAAGAAGGAGCATCCCATGGCCATGTCCCGTTCCGCCCAAGGCTTCAGCGCCGCTCTCGCCAGCGCCGTGTTCCTGTCCACGACCTCCATCTTCATCCGCCATCTGGTCATGAATTTCGACATGCCGCCGCTCGTCCTGGCCTGCTGGCGCAACATCATCGTGGTCGCGACCCTTGTGCCCCTCATGCTTCTCTTCGATCGCGGACTGCTGCGCGTCGACAAGGTCCACATCCCCTTCCTGGCCATTTTCGGGGTCATGCTGGCCGGCTTCAACGGCCTGTGGGCCATCTCGGTGGCGCAAAACGGGGCGGCCGTGGCCACGGTCATGGTTTACTGCTCCGTGGCCTACACCGCCATTCTGGGCTGGAAATTCATGGGCGAGAGTCTTGGAGCGCTCAAATTCACGGCCATCGCCCTGTGTCTCGGCGGATGCGCACTCATCAGCGGAGCGCTGAGCGCCTCGGCCTGGCAGAGCAATCTGGCGGGCGTCATCGCAGGGCTGCTGACGGGTTTGTGCTACACAGCCTACAGCCTGATGGGACGGATGACCTCGACGCGAGGCATCTCGCCCTGGACCACCCTCCTCTACATCTTCGCGTTCGCGGGGGTGTTCCTCTTCCTGGCCAATCTTACCGGCGGATGGGTTCCCGGTTCGGCGACCACCCCCGGAGACATGTTCTGGCTCGGCTCCAGCGTGGAAGGCTGGACCGTGATGATCCTGCTGGGGGCCATCCCCACGGTGGGCGGTTATGGGTTCTACAACGTCAGCCTGTCCCTGCTGGATGCCAGCGTGGCCAACATCATCGTCTCCCTGGAACCCCTCTTCACCGCCGTCTTCGCCTTCTTCCTGCTGGGCGAAACCCTGACCCCGGTCCAGCTTCTGGGCAGCGCCCTGCTGCTCTCGGGCATGGCGGCCATCAAGCTCGGCGACCTGCGCCGCCCCCTGCCCGTGCCCCAGGAAGCATGAAGCCCCGGGAACAGACGGGGCTTCATGCGGATTCAGATGTCATGATCCGGGGAACGTAAAGCCGGGGAAGGGCTAGCGTTCCTCGGCTTCCTTGCGCACCCTGCGGATCAGATCGGCCATGTTTTTCACATCCGTGACCTTCCAGTATCCTTCGGGCTGAAGCCTCAGATCCAGCTGCACCGGATAGCTGCGCTCGCTGCCGTGATCGTACACCGTCGCCTGGGCCGTGGCCGTGTCACCCTTGGCCGGATTCACGCGCACGCCCCGCAGCTCCTTGCGGGCAGTGGAAGCGTCGGCGAAGAGGACCGCCAAAAGGCCGCCGTCGGGCAACACCGCCTCCTTCGAAGGTCTTCCGGAGAAATCTCCCGAGGCCACGCCCCGGATCACGAATTTTCTGGTCTCTTCCACGAGCATCATCTTCATGGGCCCGGCCGCCGCCGAACCGGATTCCCGCGACAGCCCTCCCGAAAGCATTTCCATGAGCGGATCCCCCTCGCCTCCCGGAGGGTTGGCCGCGTAGTCGGCCACAAAACGGTCCACGCCGCGGGTTATGATGCCGCGCAGGTCGACATATTTTTCAAGCAGCACGTGATCGTTGGTGTCGATGGCGCGCTGAACGTTGGCCAGGCTCATGGCCAGGGGTTCCGCCGCCAAGGCGCCGCCCGCCCAAAAGACAAGAATCATTACAATATAGCATCTGCATCGAACCATGGGGTTTTCTCCTTGTGTTGTGTGGCATCTATGCCAAGCACAACCCGGCCGTCCACAACCAAGCACGTCTGAAAACCGGAAAGTCGCCACGTGACCCAAGGCCGGCTTGCGGCCATCGCATCCGAAGTTCCGGGCCTTGCCGGCAACGCAAAGCCATGTAAAAAGCCCCCACACGAAAACCCTTGGCGCAGAGGCTTTGATCACTGCTCTCAAGCAAGGCGCGTGATCGCGCCATGACGGGAGTAAATCAATGAAATCCGGTCATCCCGGCGTTACGCGAAACATCAGGCCTTCTTGACCTCCAAGGCATCCTCGAAAAATGCGGTCAGCGCGAAATTCCTGCCGCCGATGTTCACCGTCTCGCTCTGGTTGGGAAACAGTTCGAATGTCGGCTCAAAGCTGCTGCCGATGAAAATCGCCTTGGCTTCACCGTTGCTCTCCCAGCGCACCTCGTTGCCGTCATCCAAAACAAGCAGTTCACCATCGTGCACCCGAACAGGCAGATCTTTTTCTGAATACTGCATTGAGCACCTCCATAACTGGTTGAATGGTCGAACACTATTTTGGTTCAACATACCAGAGCGGGGGGCAGGGTCAAGGGTGCATCCGCATTTTCGCCAATTTGAAAGCCATGGCGGGTTCCTTGACTGTTCCCATGATCGCGCCTACTGCCTCCTAGGCCCTGAAGGCAGGGTTACACAGCATTTGGAGAGTCTATGAGCGCATTGGCAAGAGAAATACGACAGAATGTGGAAAAACGCCGCACGTTCGGCATCATCAGTCACCCCGACGCGGGCAAGACGACCCTGACCGAGAAGCTGCTTCTCTTTGGCGGAGCCATCACCCTGGCCGGCACGGTCAAGTCGCGCAAGGCTTCCCGCCACGCGACATCGGACTGGATGAAGATGGAACAGGAACGCGGCATCTCCGTGACCACCTCGGTCATGAAGTTCGAATACGGCGGGTACGACATCAACCTGCTCGACACCCCCGGCCACGAAGATTTTTCCGAGGACACCTATCGCGTCCTGACCGCCGTGGATTCCGCCCTGCTGGTCATCGACAGCGCCAAGGGCGTCGAGGCCCAGACCAAGAAACTGATGGACGTCTGCCGCATGCGCAACACGCCCATCATGACTTTCATCAACAAGCTCGACCGCGACGGTCTTGAGCCGCTGGACCTTTTGGCCGACATCGAGGACCATCTGGGCATCGAGTGCGCCCCCTTGAGCTGGCCCATCGGCATGGGCAAGGGATTCAAGGGCACCTACTCCATCCACAAGAAGCAGATCCATCTCTTTTCGGCCACCCACGGGGGGCGCATCCAGCAGGGCGTGGTCATCGACGACGTGAACGACCCCAAGCTCGACGAACTGCTCGGCCTGCAGGCGCAGGATCTGCGCCGGGATCTCGAACTGCTCGAAGGCGCGGGCAACCCCTTCTCCGTCGAGCGCTATCTGGAAGGCAGCCAGACTCCGGTCTTCTTCGGCAGCGCCATCAACAATTTCGGCGTGCAGGAAATGCTCGACACCTTTGTCGAGCTGGCCCCCTGTCCGCGCCCTCGGGCGACCCTGACCCGCGAAGTTTCGCCCTTCGAGGAGGAATTCTCGGGCGTGGTCTTCAAGATCCAGGCGAACATGGACAAGGCCCACCGGGACCGCATCGCCTTCATGCGCATCTGCTCGGGCAAATACGAAAAAGGCATGAAGATCCGCCACCACCGCATCGGCAAGGACGTGCAGATCTCAAACGCCACCATCTTCATGGCCCAGGACCGGACCGGCGTGGAGGAAGCCTTCGCCGGGGACATCATCGGCCTGCACAACCACGGGACCATCAAGATCGGCGACACCTTCAGCCTGAAGGAAGAGCTCAAGTTCACGGGCATCCCGAGCTTTGCGCCCGAGCATTTCCGCAAGGTCATCCTGAAAAGCCCGCTCAAGACCAAGCAGCTGCAAAAAGGCCTCCAGCAGCTCGCCGAAGAGGGCGCGGTGCAGGTGTTCCGCCCCACGCTCGGCAACGAGTACATTCTGGGCGCGGTGGGCGTCCTGCAGTTTGACGTGATCATTTCACGCCTTAAAGATGAATATGCCGTCGACGCCATCTACACCCCGGTCAACCTGTCCGCGGCGCGGTGGGTGCAAGCCGACGACAAGGCCCTTCTCGAACGATTCCAAAAGGATCTTCACTCGTCCCTGGCCACGGATTCCGAAGGCAACCTGGCCCTGCTGGCCGACAGCACCTGGCGACTTGAATACATCATGGAGCAGTGGCCGGACATCACCTTTCACACCACCAGGGAAAAGAACTAAACTCGGCTGGCGACCCATGGCTTTATTATTTGCTTTTCTTCTTCTGCTTCTGCTTCCCGGCGAGGCGCTGGCCTGGGGGCCGGGGGTGCACATGGCCATCGGCAACCATGTCCTGACCCATCTGCACCTTCTCGCCCCGGCGGTAGCCGCCGTGCTGACGGCCCACCCCGAGCAGTTCCTGTACGGATGCCTGTCGGCCGATATTTTCATCGGCAAGGGCAGCAAATTCACGCCCTCCCATTCCCACAACTGGGACACGGGCAAGGCCCTCTTGCGCCAGGCCGAAGACGGAAAGGCCCAGGCCTACGCCTATGGCTACCTGTCCCATCTGGCCGCCGACGTCATCGCGCACAACTATCTGGTCCCGAACATGCTCGGCTTCTCCGCCGGACGTGGCAAATTCGCCCACACCTATGTGGAGATGCTGGCCGACCTGCAGGTCGAATGGCCCCGCAAACAGGCCTCGCGCATCTTTCGCATCCCGCATCCCGAGGCCGACGATTCCCTGGTCCTGACCATGGGACAGAAAAAATTGCCCTTCAGCATCAAAAAACGCATCTTCCGCCAAAGCCTGCATCTGGTGGAGGAAAAATCCTACAAACGCTCCCTGCGCATGTTCCAGAGTTTTCTGCCCTTTGCCCGCAAGAAGGCGTTCATCGCCGAAGCCATCGCCCATGCCCAGAATCTGGTCATGGATCTGCTCAGAAATCCGCAACGCTCGCCGGTGCTGGAGTGCGACCCCATCGGCAGCCAGAACCTGGACCAGGTGCGCAGATTCCAGCGCAAGCAGCGCTCCTATTACACCGCACGCGGTGAAGGCATCATTTTTCCCATGGACACCCGTCTTGAACCCTGTCTGCAAGTTTTCGGAGGCACCGATGACCGATTTTCTCAATTTTCTGAGTGATCAGATCCGGCAAGTGCGGAACATCGAAAGCACCGCGCACGACCTGCTGCACAATGCGGGCGACGATGCCGGATATCGCGAGGCCATGCATCGCAAGGCGGAACTGCTGGCCAACCTGTCCGCCAACGCGGCCCCTTTTCTTGATGCGCTGAGCCTTGAACGGCGTCCCATGATCGAACACAAGCTGGACATGTTTTCCCAAAGCGCGCGGCGCAGCCTGGACATAGGCAGCGTCTTCTACATGTCCGCGCTGCTCTACCCGGACGACCACAAACCAGGAGAGCCCAACACCCTCGAACTCTGGCTTGCGGAACTCGAGCGGTCCAAATAAAACCAGTAACCTTAAATCCACAGGAAACATCATGACACTTGAAGCTGGAACCAAAGTACTGGTTCATTACACGGGCACGCTCGACGACGGCACCCAGTTCGATTCCTCCCGGGAGCGCGACCCCCTGGAGATCATCCTCGGCCAGGACATGGTCATCCCCGGCTTTGAAAAAGCCATCGTCGATCTCGAGCCCGGCCAGAGCGTCACCGTGACCATCCCGGAGGAAGAGGCCTACGGCCCGCACAACGAGGAAATGGTCATCCGCGTTCCCAAGACGTCCTTCCCCCCGGAGATCGTACCCACCGTCGGCGAACAGCTGGTGCTGCGCTCCCCCGACGGCAACGAGCTCCCGGCCCTCATCGTCGACGTCGATGACGACGAAGCCACCCTGGACGCCAACCATCCCCTGGCCGGATTCGCCCTGACCTTTGAGATCGAGCTGGTCAGCGTAGGCTAGGCGCAGACATTCAAGACAAAAGGCATGGGTTCCCGCCTGCGCGCGGGAATGACGTCGAGACAGCACGGCGGGCAACGCCTTCAAACGGTCCAGAAACGCCATTGTCATTCCCATGAAGACTGGAATCCATGCCTTTTGTCAGCATTCTCCCGCCCCACCCGATTCAGACTCCGTCAAAACCCAAAAAAAAGGGATTCCGAGCTTTCCCCGAAATCCCCCGTCCCAGCCGGACAGCCCGGCTTCAACCAGGCCTCAACCCGCCGAAGTCCGCGTAACCTCCTGCACTGCCTCAAGATTCCGCAATTTCTCGATGATGGCGTAAAGCTGGGTCGTGGTCTTGACCTCGATGACGAAATCGAGCTCCGACATCCCGTCCACGGCGGACGTGAACTTGCCTGAATCGATGTTGATGCCTTCCTTGGCCAAAAGCCCGCTGACCAGACCCAGAACGCCGCGCTCGTTCTTGCAGACGACCTTGATCCTGGCCGGCAGGGGCTTGGTTTCCTCCTGACCGCCCCAGCTCACGTCAAGCAGGCGTTCGGGCTCCATGTTGGCCACGTTGGGACAGTCCTGGGTGTGAACTGTCACCCCGAGGCCCCGGCTGATATAGCCCACAATGGGGTCCCCGGGCAGCGGATTGCAGCACTGGGCATAGCGGATGAGCACCCCGTCGACGCCCTGGATGCTGATGGAATCGGGATCCTGGGGCTTGGTCTGGGGCGCGGCCGGACCCGTGGGCTTGCGCTCCTCGGTTTTTTGCTCCTCCTTGGGCAGAAGCTTCCGGAGCACCTGCCGGGCGGTGATGCGTCCATGCCCCACGGCGGAAAAAAGGTCGTCGAGCTGGCGAAAGGAAAACTCCTTGACCACGGGGTCGAAATCGCCGCTCTTGATGGCCTTGGCCACGTTGATGCCCATGCGGCGACCCTCCTTTTCCAGGAGTTCCTTGGCCAGCGACAGGCTGCGCGCCCGCTCCTCGGTGCCAATCCAGTGCTTGATGCGCGACCGGGCCTTGCCGGACTTGACGAACTGCAGCCAGTCCCGGCTCGGATTGCGGGAGGCGTCGGTGATGATTTCCACCGTGTCGCCATTCTTGAGCGGCGTGTTCAGCGGGACGATGCGCCCGTTGACCTTGGCCCCGGCGCAGTGGTTACCGACCTCGGTGTGGATCAGATAAGCGAAATCCACGGGCGTCCCGCCTTCGGGCAGCTCCTTGACCTGGCCGCGCGGCGTGAAGACGTAAACCTCGTCCTGGAACAGATCGAGGCTGAGCGTCGACATGAAATCCCGGGAGTCCTTCAGGTCTCCCTGCCAGTCCAGGATCTGGCGCAGCCAGCTGAAGCGGTCCGCGTCCTGGGCCTTCTTGCTGCCCCGCTCCTTGTAGGACCAGTGCGCGGCCACGCCGTTCTCGGCCAGCTGATGCATCTCCTCGGTGCGGATCTGAATCTCGATGCGCTCGCCCTCCGGGCCGATGACCGTCGAGTGCAGACTCTGGTACATGTTGGCCTTGGGCATGGAGATGTAATCCTTGAACTTGCCCGGCACCGGCCGCCACAGGGAATGCACGAGCCCAAGCACCGTGTAGCACTCCCGCAGATTATTCACGATGACCCGAAACGCGATCATGTCGAAGATCTGATCCAGGGTCAGCCCGCGCTGTTTCATCTTGTGATAGATGGAATAGATGTGCTTGATGCGGCCCTTGACCCGCCCGTTGATCTCGTTTTCGTGCAGGACGTCCTGGATCATGGCGCTGACCTTGTCGATATAGGCCTGGCCCTGATCCTGGTAACGATTGATGCCTTCGGATATCTGGGCATACACGTCGGGCTTCATGTACCTCAGGCCATAATTCTCAAGCTGCACCTTGATGCGGTAGAGACCCAAGCGGTTGGCCAGCGGCGCGTAGATGCCGAGGGTTTCCTGGGCAATGGCGCGCTGCTTGTATTCCTTCTGGAATTCAAGGGTGGATATGTTGTGCAGGCGGTCGGCGAGCTTGACCAGGATGACCCGGATATCGTCGGCCATGGCCAGGATCATCTTGCGGATGTTTTCGGCCTGGGCCTGCTCCTTGGATTCGAAGTTCATCTTGCTGATCTTGGTCACGCCCTCGACGATGGCGCCGACCTCGGGCCCGAAAAGCTCGACGATCTGCGGGATGGAGGCTTCGGTGTCCTCCACCGTGTCGTGCAGCAATCCGGCCACGATGGTTGCCGCATCCAGTCGCAAATCCACAAGAATATTGCTCACTTCCAAAGGATGGGACAGATAGGGCTCGCCGGAAAGCCGGATCTGCCCGGCATGGGCGGCGGCGGAAAAGACATAGGCCTTCTGGATAAGAGCCACGTCCAGCGGGGAGAGATATGTGGACGCCTGGTCCAGAATGTCGGTAATGCGAATCATGTTTTTTCCTGTAGGCCCGGGGATATGGAACCAAATCCAGCTTGAAATTGGCCTTCAGACCATAAAATGTCAACTTCTCTTTGGCGCTCCTCCCTGGAGGCGACCGCAATGGACAAAAGCCCCCCGGGAGCCCTGGCAGGACAATCGCGACGCCGCCTGCGGGGTCGATGGCCAAATTCCAAAAAACTCCGGCCGAATTTTCGCCAACCTAGGTAGAGATACACATGGATAATCAGTTTAAAAAATGTCATACTGTTTTATCCAATGGACATGTCAATTCCACCCTTCCCGGTCCGAATTCTCGCGAGAACTGGGCATGTTAGCGCTCCGCGGATAATCTTCAAAAAGTTCTTTCCCAAATTGTCACAGCTCTTGATAAAGAATTGTGATTTGTTTAAATGGTTCAATTGTGCCGTGCCGTGCTTCGCATCCAACGCTCCGGAAGTGACGACAGGCCCTGACATATCACCGCCAATAGCGGTTTTACGGAGATAAACCCAAAACATGTCCCATTCCGACGAAGCACGCATTCAACGCATCGTGCACAACTTTTTGTCTGACAATATTCCCGAACACATCCGCGACGGGGCCCAATATCTCATCGCCGACGGTGGCATACAAAAAATCGACATCCGCCGCGAAGAGGAATCCTGGGATGTGGAAGGCCAGATCCAGGGCGATGATTTCCAGACCTATTCCTCGGAACTGGGCATCAACCTCGACCAGGGCACCGTCCATTCCTACTGCAACTGCCAGGATTCGTTCTCCGGCATCTGTCGCCATGTAGCGGCCACGGCCCTGGGCCTTCTCTCCAAGCTCGACGTCAAGCGCGAGGTGGAGTCCCAGCCCATCAAGTCCGAATGGAAACAGAGCTTCCGCTATTTCTTTTCCACCGCCCTTGAGCCGGAACCGGGCCATCATTATTTCATTTACCGCTTCTTTGCCGAGACCGGACGGTTGCAGGTTGAATTCTTCCGCGCCCGACAGAACAAGTCGGGGCTGTCCACGGTCCAGAACCCCGTGACGCTGGAACAGATCATCCGCAACCCGGAATGGTGCGAGATCTCGCCGGAGCTGCCCAAGGTGGCCGAACAGATCGGCCAGTATCTCGACTATTACGGCCACAGGGTCGAGATTCCCTTCGGGCTCATGACCTGGTTCTTCTGGGCCATCAAGAACGAATACTACCAACTGTGGGAAGAATCCGAGCAGCCGGTGCGCATCGAAAGCACGCCCATGCGCCTGCAACTGCGGCCGAAATTCACCGACGAGGGCCTGTCGTTCGACATCATGCTCGGACGCGAGGGCAAGGTGCCCTTCTCCATCCTGAACCAGAACGTGTCCTTCTACGGCCACCTGCCCCTGTGGGTCTGCCTCAAGCACAGCTTCTACCCGGTGCAGACGGGCCTGCGCCCAAGCCTGATCCAGGAGCTGGTGATCTCGCCCCCGATCATCCCGCATGCGGACATTTCCGAATTCCTGGACCGCGTCTGGACCCAGATTCCGGCCTCGGACCTGCACGGCCAGGAAGAGTTCCTGGAGCGCATGCAGCCCATTTTCGTGCCCGCGAACTACAATCCGAAGCTCTTCCTGAACGAGGAAGGCAGCCTGCTCACCCTCGAAATACAGAACATCTACGAGACCGAGCACGGCGACATCTCCCTGCCCGGCCCGAACCAGGACCTGCAGACCGGCAGCTACCAGTTCGAGGGCAAATCCTTCCTCATCCGCCGCGATCAGGAAGAGGAAGAGGCGCTCCTGACCACGCTCATGGACATGAATTTCCAGCCCCGAAGCAGCGCCATGTGGTTCCTGGAGCCCGAAGAGGCCATCACCTTCCTGCTCGATGCCTACCCGAAGCTGGTGGAGGCGTACCGCGTCTACGGCGAAAAGGATCTGGCCCGCTACAAGGTCCGCCTGACCCCGCCCAACGTGGTGGCCACGGTGGAGACGCAGGAAGAGGACAAATGGTTCAACCTGGAGATCAACGTCGAGTACGACGACATCTCCGTCCCCATCGACAAGATCTGGAAGGCCTGGACCCAGGGCAAGCGCTATGTGCAGCTCAAGGACGGCTCCTACACCAGCCTTCCCGAGTCGTGGCTTGAAAAGCTCGGCCACAAGCTCATCGCCCTTGGCCTTGATCCGGAAAAGCCGCCCAAGAAGCGTTTCGAGAACTTCGAGGCTCCGGTCCTGGACAAAATCCTCGAAGACATCCCCGAGACCACGTCCGACGGATTCTGGGACACCCTGCGCGACAAGATCAACGACTTCCAGGAGATCAAGCAGGTCGAAAAACCCAAGGGCCTGGACGCGACCCTGCGACCCTACCAGTTGCAGGGCGTGAGCTACCTGAACTTTCTGCGCGAATACCACTTCGGCGGCATCCTGGCCGACGAGATGGGCCTGGGCAAGACCATCCAGACCCTGACCTTCCTGCAGTACATGAAGGAGCAGGGGCACAAGGGCCCCAACCTGATCATCGTACCCACCTCGGTTCTGCCCAACTGGGAACGCGAGGCCCAGAAATTCGTGCCGGACATGAAACGTCTGGTCATCTATGGCGCGCGCCGGGAAAACCTGTTCAAGAAGATCGAGTCCTCGGAACTGATCATCACCACCTACGCCCTGCTGCGCCGGGATTTGGACGAACTTCTCAAATTCGAGTTCAACGCCGTCATCCTGGACGAAGCCCAGAACATCAAGAACCCGAACACCATCACCGCCAGAAGCGTGCGCAAGATGCAGGCCCGCTTCCGCCTGTGCCTGTCGGGCACGCCCATCGAGAACACGCTGCTTGAGCTGTGGTCCCTGTTCGAATTCCTCATGCCCGGCTTCCTGGGCTCCCAGGCATCCTTCCAGAAGGGTTTCGTCAAGCCCATAAAAGACGGCGACGACGACAGCCTCGGCTACCTCAAGGCGCGGGTCAAACCCTTCATCCTGCGCCGGACCAAGAATGAGGTCGCCAAGGATCTGCCGCCCAAGATCGAGAACATCTACTACTCCGCCCTGCTGGACGATCAGCGCGATCTGTATTCGGCCCTGGCCAAGAAACTCAAGGAACAGGTCCTGCAGGACGTGGACGAGAAGGGCATCGGCCAGAGCCAGATATCCATTCTCGACGCACTCCTGAAGCTGCGCCAGATCTGCTGCCATCCGAGACTTTTGAAGCTCGACATGCCCGGCTTCAACGCCAACCTGTCCTCGGGCAAGTTCGAGGCCTTCAAGGACCTTGTCACCTCCATCATCGACGACGGCCACAAGGTGCTCGTCTTCTCGCAGTTCGTGCAGATGCTGCATATCATCCGCAACTGGCTGCACATGGTCGAGATCCCCTTCTGCTACCTCGACGGCACCTCCAAGGACCGCTTCGAGCAGGTGGACAAGTTCAACAACACGCCCGAGATCCCCATCTTCCTGATCTCGCTCAAGGCAGGCGGCACGGGCCTCAACCTGACCTCGGCCGACTACGTCATCCACTACGACCCGTGGTGGAACCCGGCCGTGGAAGATCAGGCCACCGACCGCACGCACCGCATCGGCCAGACGCGCCAGGTCTTCGCCTACAAGATGATCTGCGAGAACACGGTCGAGGAGAAGATCCTGAAGCTTCAGGAATCCAAGAAAGGCATCGCCGACTCCATCATCCCCGGTCAGTCGGCCTGGAAGAGCCTGACCAGGTCCGACCTGGAAATGCTCTTCGAAATCTAGACAACCTGAGGGGAAAGGCACGCGTCCTTTCCCCTCTTTTCATTCGGGCAAGGCTCCATGGCCCACCTTCTCGCCGCCAACGCGGTTCTCATCCTGCACCTTCTCTTCATCTGCCTGGTCATGCTCGGCGGCCTGGTCGTGCCCAGATACCCGCGCTTCGCCTTCGTTCATGTCCCGGCGGCGATCTGGGGCGTTCTGGTCGAAGCCTTTGGCTGGTATTGTCCGCTGACGGATCTGGAGAACGCCCTGCTGCGCCGGGCGGGAGAGGAGGGGTATGGCGGAGGATTCGTTGAGCGCTACCTGCTCGCCGTGATCTACCCTGACGGACTGACCCGGGAAACGCAGATGCTGCTGGCCGGGATGGTCGTGCTGGTCAACGTGGCCGTGTATGGATGGGTGCTGAAGAAAAGATCGAAGCGCAGGCAGGCTCAAAAATGAACGCTCAGGACAGGACGCGCTGGACCCGCCTGAGTCTCGGCCACCAGTAGGCGTCGAGGGTCGAGAGCGTGACCCCCCGACTCGCCGAGGCGTGTAGAAACGTCCTGTCCGCGACAAGCACGCCGATGTGATCACCGCCCTTGTCCGTGAAATACACCAGATCCCCTGGACGCATCTGCCCGGTTTCGACGCGTTGTCCCATCCGGCTCTGATCACGCGAGGTGCGGGGCAGTTCCACCTGAAACGCCTCCCTGAAAATGGCCTGCATCAGTCCCGAACAATCCACCCCCTGACGGTTGGTGCCGCCGATGCGGTGGCGCACGCCTTTCCAGGCATTGAACTGGGAAAACAGGATTTCGGAAACCGACTCGTCAGGTCCAGTGGATGAAGAAGGCGGGATCACGGGAGGCTGAATAACGGCCTTGGAAGCGCAGCCGGATCCAAGCAAAAGCAGGCAGGCAAAGACCATCAAGGACAAAAATGACATCCCGGAACGGAATGATGCATGGCTGTTGCGATCGTTCATATGCACGCAATTCCCGTACGCTTCCATCATGAGTGCGGCGGGCGGTGGTTCCGCCTTGCGCTCAAGGATCAGCCGCCGCTGCTGGGAAAAGCCGCCACCTGCTGCTCTTCGTCATCCAGAATGCGACGAACGCGCTTCAAACGCGGATTCCAGTAGTCGTCGAATTTGGACAGAGTCACGCCTTTCTTGCGTGAAGCGTGCAGAAACTCGCGCTCATTCACGGCCACGCCTACGTGCCTGCGGCCCCGATCGATGAAATAGAGCAGGTCGCCAGGCTGAATTTGGTCACGCGGCACGGGTTGCCCCAATTTGGCCTGCTCGCTGGATGTGCGCGGCAAATCCATTTCAAAGGCGTCCTTGAAGACCGCCTGAACCAAGGCCGAACAATCAATCCCGCGGTAGTCCGTACCGCCCAGACGATAGCGCACTCCGCGCCAATCTTCGTACTGATCCAGAACGATGTCACCGATGGAAGGGACCGGCTCGATTTCGTCCGTATCTGTCACGGAAGAGGAATCGGCGGAGTATTCCGAATCCGCCGTGGAGAAATAATCGTTGTCGCGGGAAAAAAGGTTCGAATACTCGAATTCGCGGTGCCTTACAAAATCGGCTTCATTACGGAACACGTCCGAATATGCCGAGGAATCCCGTATGGCCGCGGAAACATCCGAAGTGGAATCCACATGCTTGAGCGAACATCCGCCCAAGAAGCAAAGAACAAAGAAGAAAAGCGCAAATTTGGGCAAAGCCGAAAACTCTCTACGGGGGCCTTGCCCACCTTGCGGAAAATCCATAGCTTATCCCCCTGTACTCATTCTGTACTCACTCTGTACTCATTTTCAGGGTTTTCGGTATACTAAAAATCACCCTACGTCAAAACACTTGCCCCCGAGTTTACCGCCCGGTTCTCCCCTTCAGCACCCCGGGCGCGAAAGGACGCCGTCCCCAGCGGGGCCGGCGTCCTGAATGAGCGAGGCTACTCTATATACTCACGCGGATTCTGTCCCAACAGGCAGAACACCTCGTAGGTGATCGTCCCCCACCATCCGGCGAGTTCATCGGCCGAGATGGCAAAGGGTCCTTCCCCACCGAGCATGAAGATCTCATCGCCCGCCGCCGCTTCCGGCACTCCGGTCAAGTCCACGGCCGTGAGCTGCATGCAGACCCGGCCCAGAACCGGAACACGTTTGCCGTGAAGCAGCATCCGCGCCTTGCCCGACAGTCCGCGCGAATAGTTGTCGGCATAGCCCACGGCCACGATGCCCACGCGCATTTCGGCAGGAGCGGTGAAGGTGCGTCCGTAGCTCACGCTTTGACCGGCAGGAATGGTTCTGATCTGCATCAGCCGACTGGAGACCTGCATGGTCGGCTTCAGGCCACCCCCCTTTTCCTCCCAGGGCGTGCCGTGAAAGGGATTGACTCCGTAGAGGGCAATTCCCGGACGCTGCAGATCGTGATGCAGATCGGGATGCCCGAAAATGGCCCCGGAGTTGGCCAGGCTGGCCCGCACATCAAGCCCCCGGGCATGCAGGGTCTTGAGGATGCGTGCAAACCTGTCACCCTGTTCGCGCACGTATTCGACCTGTCCGGGATCGTCGGCCGTGGCCAGATGGGAGCAGGCCATGGTCGCCCGGACATGCTCCAGCCCGTCCAGCGTGTCGGCCACTCCCGCCGCCTCGTCCGGCGCGAAGCCAAGCCGGGCCATGCCCGTGTCGAACTTCAGGGCGACCCGGACCGTTGTCCCGGCGTGACGAGCGGCCTCTTCCAGAAGCAGCAGCTGCTCGGTTGCGCCCACAAAGGCGACGATGTCACGCTCGCACACGCAGGCGTAATCCCCGGCGTCCAGCGGACCGAGCAGGGATATGACCTCGGCCTCGGGCACGGTGTCCTTGAGGACGGCAGCCTCGCCGACCGTGCCTGCGGCCATGGTCCTGGCCCCGGCCGCAAAGAGAGCCCCGGCCGCCTCGGGAAGCCCGTGCCCGTAGGCATCGGACTTGATGACCGGCGCAGGGTTCATGGCGCGGCCGAGGATCAGCCTGTAATTGTCCACCAGCGCCTGCAAACGGATGCGTGTACGCACATGATTATACCAGATGGTCATGAAATGCTCCTTGAGTGATGATCGTCAGACCCGCAGCCGCACGTGATAGCCCCGCCCGTCCCGGGCCACAAGCAGGAGCACCGTGTTGGCCATGCGGTAACGCTTGAACGCGCGGGCATAGTCATCCGCGGTCGACAGCGCGTCTCCCGCGACCTTGAGCAGCAGATCGCCGCTCCTGAGCCCCAGCTGCTGGGCAGGGCTCCCCGGCCGGACCTGTGACACGACCAGGTTGCGCCCCTGGACCCGCACCGTCATGCCCCAGCGTCGGTCGGCCATGTCCAGTGCCTTTTCGTTCGTGAAGGCCTGCAGCTTCACGGATGCCCTGCGCTTTCCCGCCTGCCCGGCAATATCCAGACGCAGCTCCTGTCCGAGGGTGAAATTCCTGAGTATGCGCTGATAATGGTTGCGGTCCTCGACGGCTACCCCGTTGACCGAGGTGATCACGTCTCCGGGCTCGATCCCGGCCTTTTGCGAAGAAGCCTCATGCACCTGGGTCACGAGCATGCCCCGAGCCTCCTCAAGGCCCAGATACCGGGCAATGCGCTCATCCACATCCTGGCCTTCGAGTCCAAGCCATGCTGCCTGCACGCGGCCGAAGCTGACCAGTTCTTCCACGACCCGCTTGGCCTTGTTGATGGGGATGGCGAACCCGATTCCCTCGGCCCCGGCATGGATGGCGGTGTTGATGCCGACCAACTCTCCGGCCAGATTCATGAGCGGGCCGCCGCTGTTGCCGGGGTTGATGGCCGCATCGGTCTGGATGAAGTCCGTGAAGGTGCCCTGCTTGGTCTCGATGGTGCGCTCCACGGCGGAGACCACTCCCGTGGTCACGGTGTTGCCAAACCCGAACGGATTGCCGATGGCGATGACCGTCTCGCCGATCATCATGTCCGAGGAGTCGCCCATGGTGGCCTGCGGCAGATCCCGGGCGTCCTTCAGGTGCAGGATGGCCAGGTCGAAGTCCGGATCGGAGCCGACCAACTCGCCGTCGAACTGCCGCCCGTCCAGCAGGCGCACCCGGATGGTCGAGGCCCCCTCGATGACATGGGCGTTGGTCAGCACCAGCTGCTTGCCCGCGTCAATGATCACTCCGGAGCCAAGGCTGCGCTGTTCGAACCGGCGAGTCAGATCCTGCGAGCCGAAAAAATGGCGGAACAAGGTGTCGTCGAACATGGAGCCAAAAGGATTGATCTCCTGCTCGACGATGCGCGCGGTATGGATGTTGACCACCGCAGGGGCCACGCTTTGCACGGTGCGCACCACCGGCGTCATGCGGATGTCCCGGCCCGAGGCATAAGAAAAATGGGCGCTCACGAGCGCCCAGCAAAGGATCACGGCCAGCAACTTGATCAGTTTCATGGCAAAATCTCCTTGAAAATCATGGCCTCAATCGGGGCCATGCAAAAAAGGGCCTTTTTCCAGATCAAGGCCCAGTTGTCATGTCAAATCATTCATCCAGGGAAATGGGGATGGTCCTGTTCACCGGGCGTCGGGCCCGCTTGGGCACCCGCACCTGCAAAAGGCCCGCCTTCATGCTGGCGGCCACGGCCTGGTCGTCGATATCCTCCGGCAATTCGAAGCGGCGTGAAAAACAGCCATATGACCGTTCCATGACCTGAAAGGCCGCGCCCTCGACATTCAAAGGCGGCTGGCGTTCGCCGAAGACGGCCAGTTCGTTGCCGTGCACCTCGAGCCGCACATTTTCACGCTCAAGCCCCGGTAATTCGACCAGAACGAAAAAAGCGTCCTCGACCTCGATCACATCGGCCACGGGCCGGAATCTGGCCAGCCTGCGCCCATTCTCAACAAGGGAGGAAGAGCAGGCAGAGTCCTCAATCAGACGCTGCATCTCCTCTTTCAAATCTTCCATCTCAAGCCAGGAATTCCACGGAAAAAGCTTTGCCATAAATCACCGGGGGTTACGTCGTTTGAAGCGTGAAACCGCCACGCCGCCCAAAAAGCCGCGCGAGCGGCTCTCAAATAAAAAACAATGCGCCAAGCGCCAAAATCGCGACAATTATGAGCGCGATCCAGATTTTGCTCTTTTCCTCATCCACGAACATGGCGCTGCCGATTTGCGTACTACGGATGTTTTCGCTCTGGGCCTGGGCCAGGCGGCGCATCTCCTCGGCTTCGGCCTCAGCCTGCAGCTCGTGGCCACGGCCCTGGCGGCGCACTTCCTCCATGGCCAGGGCGTACACCACGCCGCATTTGGGGCATTCAAAAGGGGTCGCAAAGGCGTTGTCGCCCTCCTGCCTTTCGTAATGGCACTTCGGGCATTTCTCCAACCGCAATTTGAGGTTCGCGGGGATGACCACGGCCTCGTCGGCCATTGCGGACCTGAGGGTCTCGGCGCCGTCGGAATTCTCGTGAACGCCTGAAGTCTCGGCACCATCAGCAGACCCGGGAGCAGCTTGAGTCTCGACGCTTGCGGCAAGCTCGGGGGTGTCTTTTTTTTCAGTACTTTTTTCCATTTCAATCACTCGGAAGTCGTCACTTTCTGCAGTTGCAGTATATCTATGTCCCCTTTGAAAATCTTCGCGATCCCGTCCTGATAGAGAGTCCGCATGCCCTGCTCGATGGCCATCTGCGCGACCTCTTCCGACGAGTGCTTGCGGGCAATGGCCTTGCGGATTTCAGGAGTCGCGACCAGCAACTCGTGAATTCCGGTTCGCCCCCTGTAGCCGGTCTGGCCGCACCGTCCGCAGCCTTTTGCCCTGTACACGCGGGCGCTGGAGCGCTCGATGCCGAGCTCGGAAAAAAAGTCCTCTCCGTACTGGGTCAGCAGATACGCCCACTCCTCGTCGGAAGGAGCGTAGGCCTCACGGCATTGCACGCACAGGGTCTTGACCAGGCGCTGGGCCAGAATTCCATGCAACGCTTCAGAGAAGTTAAGAGATTCTATGCCCATGTCCAGAAGGCGCGTCACAGTTTCCGACGCGGAATTGGTGTGCAGGGTCGAAAAAACCATGTGCCCCGTCAGCGAAGCCTCCACGCCGATCTGCGCCGTCTGGAAATCGCGCATCTCGCCCACGAGGATCACGTCCGGATCAGCACGCAGAAAGGCGCGCATGATGCGGGGAAAATCAAGGCCGATGGCGCTCTCGACCTGGACCTGCTGGAGTCCGGGTTGCGTGATCTCAACCGGGTCTTCGACGGTCCAGATCTTCTTGTCCGGGGTGTTAATGCGCGCAAGAATGGAGTGCAGCGTGGTCGTTTTTCCGGAACCCGTCGGTCCGACGACCAGAAAAATTCCGTGCGGCTTGAACATGAGGCGCTCGATCTGGGCCTTGTTGGCATCGCTCAAGTTCAGCTTGTCGAACGGGAGGGCCTTGCCGGAGGTGAGCATGCGCAGGACCGCGCTCTCGCCGTGCACGGTGGGGAGCGTGGCAACGCGGAGCTCAAGCTCGCGTCCCTTGAAACGAACCTTGGCCTTGCCGTCCTGCGGCAGCCGCCGTTCGGAAATGTTCAGATTGGAGAGAATCTTGATGCGTGACACCACGGGCTTGATGATGCTCTCGGGAACGGTCAGCACCCGCACGCAGGTGCCGTCGATGCGCATGCGCACCACCCCGGGACGCCCCGTCTTCGAGGGCTCGATATGAATGTCCGAAGCCCCGGTCTTGTGCGCGTGCATGATGATCTTGTTCACGAA
Source organism: Desulfomicrobium macestii (assembly GCF_014873765.1). Classification (NCBI taxonomy): domain Bacteria; kingdom Pseudomonadati; phylum Thermodesulfobacteriota; class Desulfovibrionia; order Desulfovibrionales; family Desulfomicrobiaceae; genus Desulfomicrobium; species Desulfomicrobium macestii. The sequence continues at coordinate 71,147 of NZ_JADBGG010000015.1, forward strand.
GCGCACGGCGAGCTGGCGGCTCTCCTGGGAAATGTCCTCCTCCTCGACCTGCGCGAGCTCAAGGCTCTCCTCGGAGACTCCTTCCAGGTCGGCCAGGGCCTCGGAGAGGTCGTCCCCGTCGTCGTACTCGTCAAACTCTTCCTCATGCCCATCCTCGTCCATGTCGTCGTCATAGGCATCCGCCATGCCTTTCGAGACGACGCCGGACTTGGGCAGCTGGCTGCGATCACCGAGAAAGGCCAGAATCTCCTCGGGCAAGCCCACCCGGAATTCATACTCCTTCGCGGTCAGGATCCGTTTTATTTCCTCGATCTGTTCGGAGTCGTGGGGATTGTGGATAAGGATGACGACCCGCTCGCCCTTGGCCTGGATGGGCACCCACAGGTTGTTGAGCAGATACTGACGGTTGATGCCTTTGAGCATGTGCTCGGAGACGGGATTGTCCTGATAGCGCACAAAGGGCGTCTGGTAATAGATCTCCAGCGATGCGCCTATGTCGTCCGGACTCACGCCGTAATCCAGCTGAAGCAGGCGGGAGGTTGAAACCCCCTTCCTGGCGGAGCGCGATATGGCATCATCGAGCTGCTCGCGGGTCAGTACTCCCTGGAAGACAAGATTTTCGTACGGTCCCTTGGGCAGGCTGCGCTCCTCGAACATCTTCTGCCCCATGATGCTCACGATGAGGCGGCAAAACGCCTCGTCCTCACGGGAAAAATCGCCCTCCTGCTTGTTCAAAAGCTGCAACACGCCCAAAAGCTCATTTTCGTGCTGGATCGGCATGGAAATCACATTGCGCGTTTCAAACCCGACCAGCTGGTCATACTGGCGATCAAAACGCAGGCTCGGATGGATGGCCTCGAGTTCGTCAAACTCGATGCTCCTGAGAATGAACGGCATCAGCGACTGGGCCGTGTAACCGGCAAGGCTCGATGTCGAAATCGGCAGCCGCACCTCGCGGGGCCTGCCGTCCTTCAAAACCAGAGCGAACAATTCCGCGTGTTGCGCATCGCACTTGTACAGACGTATCTGCTCGACCTGAAACAGGGCCTTCAGATCGGGCAGGCACTTGTTCCAGGCCATCTCGAAGGCCTGGGCCGCCTGAAATATCTTCTTGATGTCGATCAGCTTGGACTTGAGCATACAACCTCGCCTTCCCGGCCTTTGCGTGCGGTGTGAACAAGAAACGGGACCGGGAAATGAGCATCCGGTCCCGTGAAACGACAACTCATGGACAAGGGATCAATCCAGATATGGGGAGGAAAGGCCGTCGTTGTTCTGGCCCGACATGGCCCTTATCTTCATGATCAGCTCGTCGCGCTGCTGCTTGTATATGTACCGCTCCGAATGGCAGCGGATCCGGGCAACCAGATCGGTTTTGTCCGGCAGCTTGATCATGTAGTCGTTGGCTCCAAGAGCGATGGCCTTCTTCTTGAGCTCGGGCTCCTCGCGGGCCGACAGCACGATGAGGGGCACGTCGCGAAAATCCTCGCTGCTCTTGAAGAACTTGACCATGGTCAGCCCGTTCACACCCGGCATGACCAGATCGAGCATTATCACGGTGGGCTGGACACCGATGGCGGTTTCCAGGGCCTTGTCCGGCTCCTTGCAGTAGTTGAAGATGATGTCCGTCTCCGAGGAGAGCTTGATACGCATGGCTTCGCCTATCAAGAATTCATCATCAATGAGCAGGACCGATATCGGCAAACTGGTCACATACTGATCCGCAATGGAATCTACGTCCTGACTGTACATGTTCATCCTTTGCGCTCCACGATATGTACATTTTCGAGATACTTGATCATCTCTTTGAGCAATTTCTGAACTTCATCCGCATTCTTCTGCATCCCGGCCGTTTCGATCTTGTACCCGATATGGCTCAGATAATCAAAACCATAGGTACTCCCGAGCCCCTTCTGGCTATGGCCGTGACGGCAAATGACATCAAAGTTCTTCTCGGGCAATGCTTCCTGCATTTCGGCGACATTAGAATGCATGGTGTCCATGAAGAGAGGCACGAGCTCGTAAAGCTCGGCATCAACCTCGACCGTGTAATCCTGCACGTCCTCGGCGATCTCCTCGGGCACCGAGGCCGCCGGCACCGGCTCCTCGATTTCATCTTCGATGAGGTCGGCCTTTATCTCGTAAACGATGTCCACCCGCTCCAGGTAATTGCCCAGCGCCAGCAGCAGATCGGCAAGCTGTTCGGCATCCCGGGCCTCGGCGGCGGTCTGGATTTTCCGTCCGATGATGCTGATGTACTCGAAACCGTAGGTGCTGCCGAAGCCCTTGTGGCTATGCCCGAAGCGACGCATGGTCGGGAAATCCTTCTGGGCCAGAGCCTTTCCCATGAGCTCCAGATCCTTCTGCATGGCGTCCATGAGAAACGGAATGAGCTCGGACATTTCCGGCGCGACGTGAACCACATAGCGTCCATCCACCGGCGCGGGCAGATCATCCCCGGTCACCTCACCGGAAGCCTCCCCGGCCTGGATCTTCTGCGTCGTGCCCGTGTTCATGAACACGGACAGGTGGTTGACCGCCTCGACGACCACGGCCGCCTGCCTGCTCTTGGCCGCGCTCTCGATGATCTTGCCAGCCTGGCTGATCGCATCCACGGCGTAAGTGCTGCCCAGCCCCTTCAGGCTGTGGCCGCAACGCTGCATCGTGCCGAAGTCCTGGGTCGTGATGGCGTCGGCCAGCTGTGCCTGGAAATCACGCACGGTGCGCAGAAAGAGCGGTCGCAGATCCTGCAATTCTGGATCGATCTGGACCGGAGAGTCCTGTTCGTCATGAATGGGCGTGATCTCCGTGACCAGCAGGGGCTCTGGTTGCGCGATCAGGGATTCGCGCTGTCCTGCGAAGAGATCGATGATGTTGATGAGCGCCTGTTTCTTGATGGGCTTGGCCAGGAATTCAGTGCATCCCGCGTCCATGGTCTTCTGCCGGTGTTCCTGGAAGGCGTGGGCCGTCAGGGCGATGATGGGCGTCTTGTATTCGCGTTTCTCCTGTTCCCAGGCGCGGATGCGGCGCGTGGCCTCAAGGCCGTCCATGACCGGCATCTCCATGTCCATGAGCACAAGGTCGAAGTGTTCCTCGGTGAACTTCTCCACCGCGATCTTGCCGTTCTCGGCATGCACTATGGAGACGTTGCTGCTCTTGAGAAAAAGCTCGACCACCCGCCTGTTGGCCTCGACATCGTCGACCAGAAGCACCTTCCAGCCCTTGTCGTGCAGGTCCGTCATGCGCCTGCGCTGGGATTCGGACACCACCTCGTAGATCTTGTCGTGCAGAACGACGTCCCGCTCGCTCTTGAGGATATACGACAGCGGGCCGAAGTCGGTCGCCTTGGGCAGCCGCGCAAGGTCCTCGGCGGCCTGCACCGCCAGGACAAGGTTGGCCACGGGAATTCCCTGTCCGATGAGCAGATGCGCGATCTCGATTCCCGGCACGTTGTCGACCATGGAATCGATCAGGATGGCCTGGAAGGCAAAATCCTTCTTGTGCGCGTTCAGGGCGTCGATGGCCTTGGCCGCCGACGGACAGGAGACGGGGACAAGCCCCCAGCCGCGCACCAGCGAGCTTATGCTCCCCCGGCCTTCGGGCTGGTCCTCGATGATGAGCAGATGCGTGTCCGCCGGAATCTTCAAACGGAATTCCGGCTGCCTGACCTCCTGGTCGGGGGCGAGAGGCACCTTGAAGAAGAAGGTCGTTCCCTGTCCGGATTCACTCTCGACCCAGATCCGTCCGCCCATGAGTTCCACGAGCTTCTTGGAGATGGCCAGCCCAAGACCCGTGCCGCCGAATTCACGGGTCGTCGAGGAGTCGGCTTGCGCGAAGCTCTCGAAGACGGTGTTCAGCTTCGATTTTGGAATCCCTATGCCCGTATCCTTGACCGCGAAGAGGCAGCACGGCGCCCCGTCGTCCATGACGGACTCCGACACGGACATGGTCACCCCGCCAACGCTGGTGAACTTGAGCGCGTTGCCGACAAGATTGATGACGATCTGCCGGATGCGGGTCGGATCGCCGATGTAGCGTTGCGCCAGGCCTTCTGAAACCTTCTTTTCGAGTTTCAGGGACTTCTCCTCCGCCCGATAGACAAAGAGTTTGTTCACGTCGTCCACAAGCTCGCGCAGATTGAACGGAATGGATTCGAGCTTGATCTGGCCGACCTCTATCTTGGAGAAATCGAGGATGTCGTTGATGATGCCCAGCAGAAGTTCGCCAGCGGAGCTGAAAGTCTTGACGTATTCCAGCTGATCCTCGTTCAGGCTCGTCTCCTGAAGCATCTCGGCCATGCCCAGAATCGCGTTCATGGGAGTACGGATCTCGTGGCTCATGCGGGCCAGAAATTCGCTCTTGGAGCGGGTGGCCTTGTCGGCCTGGTCCTTGGCCACGCGCAGGTCCTCGGCGTGCTGGCGCAGCAGTTCGCTGGCCTTCTTGCGATCGGAGATGTCCTCGATGACGAAAATGACGCCCCGGCTCAAATCCTGCGGGTCGATGGCCTTGGCGGAAACCTGACTCCAGAAGACGCTGCCGTCCTTTCTGCGGAACTGATACTCCAGCTGGGTGATCTCCCGCTCGGCCAGCCGGTTGAAGAATTTTTCATTGAATTCATCAAAGTTCCTGCCGGAGACATGGAGTTTCTCGGGGCTCACAAGGGGCATCTCCACCACCGAATAGCCGAAAATGTTCGCGAACCTGCGATTCGCCCGGATCACCTTGTGATCGGAGCTCAAAACCGAAATGCCGACCAGCGAGTTGTCGAAAATGGCCTGCAACTCATGGTAGGCGTTGTTCAGGTCTTCCGTGCGCGCGTCGACCTTCTCTTCAAGGCTCTTGTAGAGTTCCTTGAGGCTGTGGCTCATGATGTTGAAACCGTGGGCCAGAACCCCGAGTTCATCCCGGCGCTGATCCAGGTTCGTGGTCACGAACTCGCCGCGCGACAGGCTCTGGGTGAGAACGGAGAGATTGACGACCGGCAGAATGTGCAGGCGGTTCAGGAAGACGTACAGAAAAAGCGCGATCAGGCCGAGCACCACGGCAAAAGCGGCCACGAGGCGAATGGTGGTCGCCTGGACCTCCTGCCGCGCCTTGTCGATGAACATGCCCAGCTTGACCTGGCCGATACTTTTTCCTCCCGTGAGGATGTCGCGGGTGACCACGCTCACGTCCCGGGCGCTGTAGGCGCTCATGAGGTCGTCCCTGGTCAGCCCGACCCGGACCTCGCCCTTGAGAAAGGATTTTCCGACCGGATCGACGATCTGGCAGTACGCGACAAGGGGGGAATACTCCGCCTTGATGGCCAGCTCCTCCAGCAGATAGATGCTTTCCCGCTGGATGGCGGGCACGCTTGCCTGGGCGACCATCTCCGCCTGCTCCATGCCCTGCCTGCGGATGTCGTTTATGAGAAAGTCGAGCTGCGTGACATAGATGAAATACCCCAGTGCAAAAAAGCATATGGCCAGAATGAACTGAATCCCAAGATGTATCTTGAACTGGAGCAGATTAAAAAATGATTTTTTTCTTTCCATATCCTACTCGTGCTGTAGCCGCCGACGGCAAGGCAAAGGTTTCATGAGATTTCGTCCGCCAGGAGAACATCAGGGCAAGGCCAGCACAGCCTGCACGGCATCGAGCAGGTCTTCACGCTTGATGGGTTTGCTCAAGCACTGTTTCGCGCCCATAAGCCGCGCCCACTTCAAATAATCCGTGGCGCCGCCCCTGCCTCCGGCGGACATGGCGATAATGCGAATCCGGCTGTTTTCCTTACGCAATTCGCGGATGATCTGAATTCCTTCCTTGTCCGGCATGATGAGATCGGTGATGACCAGATCAAAATCCTGGGACCGGTACAATTTGAGCCCTTCCTCGCCATCTCCCGCCTGAACGACATTGTAGCCGGCGGAAATAAGGATCTTGGCCAGGGCCAGACACATGAGCTTGTCGTCATCGATGACAAGAATATTCTGCATGACCGGCTCTTGTCCGGAATCGAAGCCATGGGCATTTGGTTGCGTCATTTGATCCATATCTCCACACGTCGATTTTTTTCTCTTCCGGCGCGGATGTCATTGCGGTCTACCGCGCCCTCTTCGCCGGCGGCCAGGACAACGATATCCTGCAACCTCCTTTTGCCCAGTGCCTCGGCGACGGCTTCCGCCCGCTTGCGCGAAACCGCCAGATTGGAGGCATAGGCCCCCACCGAGTCCGAATAGCCAACCAGGACAATCGTCTTGCCCGAATTCTTCGGCTCCTTCATCATGGCCACGATTCGGGCCAAATCCCTGCCACCCTGTTCATCCAACTCCAGATTTCCGGATTCAAAGCGGAAAACAAACGGCAGTTTCTGCGCCCCGTACACACCGTCGAGGTAGTCCTGCAGAACAGTCCTGCGGGCGCTCTCGGGCACCGCCTCACCGTCAAACTGCACCAATGGCGGAAGCGATTTCAAAGGGGGGGCTTTCAAAACGGGCGGAGGCTCCGTTGCCGGCAACTGCGCAAAAGAGGATTGCGAACCGTCAAGCGGGGTGTCCCGATCCGCTGAGGATGCGTCCCCTACGACCTCGCTGTTCCTCACGAATCCGAATTTCTTGACCACTTCCTGGCCGACGGGGCCCAGGGCAACGCGAATGAAGTCGCGGGCGTAGACGTTGTCCGTCGTGGCCCGAAGATAGAGATACAAGTTCCGGCCGGCCGGATAGACAAGCTTGCGGATGGAATCGGGCGTGGGTGCGACCGCGTCGGAATCCGCACCCGGCTTGAGGGGCATCTCGCGGCACTGGTTGGCCATCGTGATGCTGCTGAACCCGATCGCCCAGGGATCCTGGGAGACAAGCTCGGGCAACATTTCATGGATGTCGACGACGCGGGCCGAGGTAACAAAATCTTTCCCATTCAGAAAAAAGTCTTTGACGAAACGGCGTGTCGCAAAATTCTCCCGCAGGACAAAGACCTTGATCGGTGCCGAAGGGCCGCCCACCTGCTCCCAATTTGAGATCTCGCCGGAAAAAATGCCGCCTACCTGCTCAATGGTCAGGGACGGGACGGGATTGTCCTTGTGCACGAGCACCGCCACGGCATCCATGCCCAGCCTGTGTTCGCTCTGCGCCGTGATGACCCCTTCGCCGAAAATCTTGGCGTCCACGGCGGAGAGTTTGTGCACTGCCATGGCGATGTCGCAGTCTCCAGCCTTGAGGGCGGAGAACCCTGCGGCCGTTCCCTGGCCGCTTATTTCGATGGCGCGAATTTCCCGGGCCGCGTAAAAAATTCCTTCCACGGTCATTTCATCGGCGCTTTTGCCGGGAATCCTGCGCACTTCATTGGCACCGATATTCGTCAAATAAAATTCGGCCAGCTCCGGCACAAGACGGCTTGCAAGCGTGCTTGCTCCCGACAACTCGAGGATGGTCTGCGTGGAATACTGGACAGGCTTGTAAACACCCTCGACCCTGGCTCCGGTTTCGTCTTTTTTGAGCACAACGGGCGGGGGAGTCTCCCAGCCGGGAATCGGCTTGAACTCGACTCGATAAAGGTTGCCGGCCTCGTGAAGATCACCGGCCCCATGCCACTGGCTCAACAGTCTCCACTGCCCTCCTCCGACGGCAGCCTCCTGCGGAAAAATGGACACGTGCGCGACCGGATTGACGGACCCAAATGAAAACAGGTCCGGCCTGAGAAAAAAAGTAACCGCCGCACCCATGACGGCGAGAGCCAGCACTGCCAGAAAGAAACCAAAAATTTTTCCAGACGATCCAGATCCGTCCATGTCAGCCATATATACCGCTCCTCTTCGCCATCATCGTGATTTGAAACTATTTGGGAAGAATGTATTTTCCGAGAGCCTTGTCAAAACCACTTTCATCCTGAAAAAGAGCTCCGACTTTTGATCCTCTTATGGATTCTATCGATATCTTTTTCTCCATTCTTGAGCGCTCATCATCATCCAGAATAAATCTCAATACAAAAATAGATCCGACATCAAAATTAAATTTATTGTATTCGAAACCAATTCCAGTCAGAGATATGTCAGTTATTATAACATCACCTACAGGATCAATAGATCTTATAGAGTCAAATAGAAGCCCATGTATATATGTTTCTTTTCTGTAATATTTCCTAAAATTGAAAGAAACCTTGAATTTATACGAACATCTTCGACACGTTGCGTTCACATTCCAATGATAAACATCTTTAATTCTCTCAACTGCAACGTCTTTCTCCAACTTGCATTGTGGGCAGGCAAAAGACACCACCATTTTGTTATGCACGAAAACTTCAACATCTGATATTTTGTCGTCGCTCATATATTTTTCTTCATGTTAAAATTAAGATGCCGAAAATACGTCGTAAAATGCAGCTCTTTAAAAAAAGAATCTTCATGACCCAAGGCCCGAAAAATCACATAAAAAAACAGCACACCGGAACCCGGACTGTTTGTGCGAAATGACACGCGCAGCCGCTCGTTTCAAGCTAAAAATCACATTGTGAACAACTGGCGAAGCAAATATCTGTTCACGAAAAAAACGACCCGAAACCGCATGCCTCTCTTCAAGGACAAAGACCGCGAAAAGCGCTTCGGAATTCGGCCTCTCGCAAAGAAACGAAGCGGAACTGCCACGAAAATTGTAGCCGCAATGAATGCGACACCGGAAACACAAGATTCGGAAGTCAAAAAAATCGTTGAAATCTGTTGAATATCATTACAAATTCGAGTCGATAATGCAATCCATATAATCAGATTATCTCTTTCCCTGCACGGACTGCAAGGACCTCTTTTGCGCCATGGATTAAAATGCAATGCACGCGCAAAATGTACCAAAACCCCAATTGACAGCACAGTGCAACTGAACAAGGGTCATGTTGCATGTCATGCACCGCGTATCAGGGCAGCCGAAAGACGAAACGAACCCGTCTTGCCCGCCAAGGGCGGCCACTCGTCTTGAATGCGTGCAAGACAAACAATTTCAAAGGGCTGCCCCAAAGGAAAGACTCCGCATGAATCCACGCCGCGTACACATCCTCAAAGACGTGCCTGCAACCCGGGGGCCGGTGCTTTATTGGATGCACCGGGATTTTCGGGCCCGGGACAACTGGGGGCTGACCTACGCCCGCCTGCAGGCGCTAAGGACCGGACAACCCGTGGCCGTGATCTTTTGTCTGGCTCCGGAATTTGCGGACGCGACAGCGGTGCATTTCAATTTTCTGCTCGATGGACTGACGCAAACGGTGCACGCCCTCCGGCAACAGAACATCAGCTTTTTTGCCCTGACCGGAAGTCCCGGACTTGAAATCGCAAGTTTTGCCCGCAAGCACGGGGCCGGACTTATGGTCACGGATTTCGATCCGCTGCGCGTCAAGAGGCGATGGCATGAGGATCTGCTTTCGGCCTGCGAGCTACCCGTGCACGAGGTCGATTCGCGCAACATCGTGCCCGCACGCGTGGTTTCAGACCGGCGCGAGTTCATGGCGCGAACCATTCGTCCCAAGATCAAGCGCCTGCTGCTGGAATTCCTGGATGAATTTCCCGAGCTGCCCGCGCATCCGCATGATTGGCCGACAGCACCGCCGGAGCCTGACTTTCCCGTGTTGCGGTCAAAAATCAGGAATGACGCCCCACGGCAGAATCTGCTTGTCGAGCCAGGGGAACAGGCCGGCCAGGCCGTACTCCACAATTTCCTGAAAAGCAGGCTGCCCTTGTATGCCAAGCGCAACGACCCCAACCAGGATGTCTGCTCCAACCTCTCCGCGTACCTGCATTTCGGCATGCTTTCCGCCCAACGCGCGGCGCTGGAAACCCAGTCCTGCGGGCTTGCCGGAGAGCACGTCGATTCATTCCTTGACGAACTCATTGTCCGCCGCGAGCTTTCGGACAACTTCTGCCTGCATACCCAAAGCTACGACACCGAGGACGGCTTCCCCGCCTGGGCCAGGGAGAGCCTGCACAAGCATCGCAACGATCCGCGCCCCGTCATTTACTCACCGGAGGAACTTGAAAAGGCAGGGACCCACGACCCGCTCTGGAACGCCGCCCAGACCCAGATGCTGCGCAGCGGCAAGATGCACGGCTACCTGCGCATGTACTGGGCCAAGAAAATCCTGGAGTGGTCCCCCTCGCCGGCCGAGGCCCTGCGCACGGCCATTCTGCTCAATGACCGCTACAGCCTCGATGGCCGGGACAGCAACGGCTATACGGGCATTGCCTGGTCCATCGGAGGAGTGCATGACCGTGGCTGGACCGAACGTCCGATTTTCGGCAAGATCAGATTCATGAACTACGCAGGCGCGCGCCGCAAATTCGACGTGGACCAATACGTAAGGACCTGGATCGCGCCCCAGGATGACGCATCAATCTGACCCCCAGGAATCACGAATGTCCTTTTTGCAGGCCCGAATTCTTCTCTTGCTGAGCCTGACCCTGCTGGCCTCCCCATTTTTTGCGACTTCGGGCGAATGCGCGCCCATCGAATACACGGTCGAAATTCCGGCCCTGCCAGGCGGCCTCACCCCCCTGCTCTCCTCCGTCTCGGACTGCGTGGACCTGCAGAACAATCCTCCCGACACCCGGGGCCTGCTGCGCAAGCGTGTGGCCAACGACATCGACTCCTTCATGGACGCCCTGAAGGCCAAGGGATATTTCAAGGCTGAGGTCACGGGCGAATTGGACACCAACGTCACCCCGCATGTCGTGCGCTTCCAGATCGATCCCGGCCCGCGCTTTGTTTTCGAGAAGCCCCGGCTAGTCCTTGTCCCGGACGATTCCGCCCGCGAGCATCTGCGGGATGCCCTGCACAGGATCAAGGCGGGCGAGAAATATTCCTCCGGCACGATTCTGGATGTTGAAACGGCGCTTCTGGAACGCCTCAAGGAACACGGGTACCCCTCGCCCGTGGCCCGGGAAAAAAAAATCGTCGCTGACCATGCCACGGACAAAGTCGCTGTGAGCTTCACCATCGACACCGGACCGGCCGCGTCATTCGGCTCCACAAGGATTCTGGGGCTTGAAGATGTCTCGGACAGGGTCGTCATCGCCGAACTGGCCTGGGAGGAAGGGAGCCCGTATGACCGGCGCAAGGTGGACAAGACCCGCGAGCAACTCATCCGCACCGGTCTTTTCCGGTCGGTACGCATCGACGCGGACCACCCGGAAGGATCGACGGCCGTGAACATGAATCTGATACTGCTCGAAGCCCCGCATCGGAGCGTGCGCGCGGGTCTTTGGTATTATTCCGATCTGGGGCTTGGCACCAATGTAGGCTGGACGCACCGCAACATTTTCGGAGCCGGACAGGAATTGCGCCTCGATGCGGAAATCGCCGAAACCCTGCAAAGGGCCAAAACCGACCTGATCCTGCCCCGCATGTGGCATCCCCGTCAGAATCTCGGATTTTCGGCCCAGTACGAGCACGAACTCACCGACAGTTACGAAGCCACCAACCTTTCCCTCTCGGCTCTCGCGCGCCGGCCTTTTTCGGAACTGCAAGTCGGCTACGGCCTGGCCTATCGCCTGACCGAGGTGGACGACGAGGAACTGCGACGCTTCAATCTGATCTCCGTCCCACTGATCGCCGAATTCACCAATGCCGACAATCTGCTGGATCCCACCAGCGGGCTGACCCTGGCCGCGCGCATGGAACCGTTCACCGACATCGGGCAGAGGGAAACATCCTTTGTACTTTGGAATCTTTCGGGGCGGCATTACCTGCCGCTGACCAAAAACAAATCCATCGTCCTGGCCACACGTGGACGTTACAGCCTGCTGGCCGGAACCAACCGGGACAGCATCCCCGAAGACATGCTCCTGTACGCCGGTGGCGGGGGCTCGATACGCGGTTATGCTCATCAGTATGCAGGCGAACTCGACGAGGATGACGATCCCTTGGGCGGCGTGAGCGCCGTGGATTTTTCAGCGGAACTACGTTTTCGCATCAACCGGGAATACGGAGTCGCCCTTTTTGGAGACGGTGGCGGGGCCTTTTCCGGCCGCAACCCCTCGGACAGGGAGGATTATTTCTGGGGAGCCGGGGCCGGACTGCGCTATTACACACCCATCGGGCCGATCAGGGCGGATGTGGCCGTGCCCCTTGACCGCAGGGACGGCGTGGACTCTCCATTCCAGATTTACATCAGCCTCGGGCAGGCCTTCTGATGAATCACGCAACGATCAAACGCCTGCGAAAAACCTTCACGATCCTCGCGGTCTGCGTGCTGCTCGGCGTCGCATGCGCGGGCCTGATCCTGGGCACTGACAAAGGGCGCCAAGGTCTGCTGGACTCAATCTCCAGTCTCGCCGCCGCACCGGACTTCGGCCTGAAAATGGAAGGCCTGCGCCTTGGCGACACCTGGACCCTGGATCGGGTGACCGTCAGCGATGCCCGTGGCCCCTGGCTTGACGCCGAGAAGCTCGGAGTCCGGCCGCTCCTTGGCGAGTTGCTCCGGGGCAGGATTTCCCTGGAGCATGTCGGCATCATGCGCCTTGAAATCACCCGCCTGCCTGAGAGCGAAGAAACTGCTGACACCTCGGCCCCCCCGGGCCTGCCCCCTTTGCGCATCGGCGCCGTGGACATCGAGCATATTCGCCTCGGGCCGGACGTCGCCGGGCGCGAAGCCCTGCTCTCCCTGCACGGCGCGCTGTCCCTGGACCAGGACGAGCCTCACGCCCGGGTGCGCGTGGCCCGACTGGACAGAGCGCAGGATGCGGCGGAACTCGATGCGCGACTGCATCTTCGCGAGCGGACCCTGGACCTGCGCCTTAACCTGCATGAAGAGCCGCAGGGCCTTCTGCACTCCGCCCTCGGCATGAACGGCACACAGGGCATCATCCTGCAGGCGGCGGGCAGCGGCCCCTTGAAGGAATGGAACCTGAATTTCGAGTCCATGATTTCCGATGTCGCGCAACTGAGCGGCAACGCGACCGTCAACCTGGATGCCGATGCCGACGTCGATCTGCGCGCGCTGATCACGCCCGGTCCCGCCTGGAACCCGTTCACGGGTCTGCCGCAGGAGAGCTTGACCCTAATGGCCAGGGGGACGTGGCGCAGTCCGGTCCTGCACATTGCCCGGATCGATCTGCAGAGCGCCCTCGGCAACCTTGACGGCAACGCCACCTGGAATGTCGAAAGCGGCATCCTCGAATCCGGGGCCAATGCCCAGGGCGTGGCCCTGTCCTGGCTCATGCCCGATGACATCCAGGCAGGCCCCGTCAACGCTTCCGCCACCCTGCGGCTGGACCCGCAAGGCATGCGCGCGCAGGGAAAAATCCTGCTGCGCGACATGGATCTTGCCGGGCACGCCGTACCCGCCGTCACGGCGCACCTATCCCTGGATCTGCCTGCCGGGACGAAAGACTGGCAGGTCCAGACCCAGCTCGACGCGCTGACCCCGACCCTGCCCGAAGGACTACGCGCATGGACGGCCTCCGCCACCCTAGGCGGCGAGGGCACGGGCTTTTACGCCAAAGAGCTGCGCCTGGAATCAGACCGGCTGGGACTGACTGGCAACGGCACCCTCGATTCTCTCGTGAGCATGAATACACGGCTCGATCTGCGCCAGGTGCCAACCGGCCTTGGCCCCCTGTCGGCAATTCTCGACACGAAATTGGAGGGTCGGCTAAACCTTGCGGCTTCAAGCATGAACGCCAGCTTTGAAGCCACGACCATGCAGTTGGACGGCTTGCCTGAAGAGCTTGAAATGCTGCTTGGGCCAAACAGCCGTCTGCTGGCCAAGCTCAGCCTTTCCCCGCAACTGCTCGACGTGCACGAGGCGCGGCTCCAGGCGCGGACAACGGCGGAAGCAAGCGGCCAGTACGACCTGGAAAAAAACACGTTTCAGACCAGGCTTGGAGCCGCCTTCCCGGAAATCAGCTTCCCCGCCCTGCGCATCGCGCAAGGGACGACCCTGCGCGCCTCGGCCTCGGGCAGCCCCGAATCCTTCGGGCTGGACCTTGTCGCGGGCAGCGCCAGGATCAGCTCGGGGGAGCGTACCCTGTCCGATGTCACCGCTGCGGCCACGGTGCGTGGCCTGCCTGCCAAGCCCATGGCCACCCTGGACGCGAAAGCCATGGCCGGACAGGACCCCGTCAGCCTGGAATTGCGCATCGCGCCCGACAAAAATCTGATCCGCGTCGCCGAATGCACACTGCGGCTTCCGGAAACAGCCCTGCATTTCAACGGCTCCCTTGATCCGGACGCGATTCTTTTCACCGGGGACGCCGATTTTCAAAGCACTGATCTGAGCGCCCTGGGACGCATTTTGGGCAGCGAACTTGAAGGCGAACTTTCCCTGCAGGCCCGTCTCGACACGCTCAAGGGGAAACAAACAGCCACACTCGAAGGGCGGGGAAAATCCCTGTCCGCCTTCGGGACACGTATCGGCGAAGCTTCCTTGAGCGGCACGCTGGCCGACCCCGGACTGCCAGGCTTGATGGATATCGAGCTTGAAATGCGCTCGGCGGGTCTGCCCGGCATGCAGGCCGACATCATAAACGCGAGGATGCGTGGCGTGGCGACAGGCTACGGATTCGACATCGAACTGAGGCACGCTTCTCCCGAGGCTGATCTCTCGGTCCGGGGGGAGCTGTCTTCGGATCTGACCGGCCTTGCCGTTGAACAGCTTCGCGGAACCCTGCTGCAACAGGAACTGCTGCTGAAGTCTCCCTTCGACATGAGCATCACGTCCTTTGGAGCGAGCTGGCGGGAAGCTGACCTCAATTTCGGTCCGGCGCGCCTGCGGAGCGCAGGCGGCATCTCTAAAGAAATGACGAACATCAACGCCGAGCTGACCGATTTCGACCCCGCGCTGTTGTGGCCTCTCTTCCCAGACCTGCCCAGCGCCGTCATCAACGCCCGCCTTGACGCCACGGGCGACCCTTCGAACCCAGACGCCCGACTGCGGATACAGGCCGAAAAGATCCGTCTGGAATCCTCGGGCCTTGGAAATCTGCCCCGCCTGAGCGCCACGGCCGACGTGCGCCTGCGCCAAAACATGCTGGACGCACGCGCGTCCCTGACCTCGGAAAGCGCCATCGAACTTGACGCGAACCTCTCAAGTCCCATGCGGATCGACCTCTTTGCGCCTGCCTTCCCGTCTGACGCCCCTCTGTCCGGGCAGCTCAAAGGCCAAACCAGGCTCATGCTCTTGCCGCATGTTCTGCGCCTGGACGATCAGACTCTGGATGGAAATTGCACTCTTGATTTTCGGGTGAACGGCACCTGGTCAAATCCGGGGCTCGATGGCACGGCAAGCGTCCGAGACGCTCGCTATGAAAACTTCCGCAGCGGGACCGTCGTGCAAAACCTGAACATGAACGCCAAGGCCGCCGGATCGACCCTGTCGCTGGACCTGTCCGCAACGGACGGCGCCGAAGGCACGGCCGAGGCAACAGGACAGGTGGACCTGCTGACCCTGGAACACGTGCTTAACGTGCTCTTCAACAACTTCCGTCTGCTGCGCCAGGATCTGGTGCAAAGCACGGCCAAGGGCGACCTGCGCCTGCTGGGAAATCTGGACGGGACGGAACTGAGCGGCAAGATGACCCTCGACCCGACCACGGTTCGGCTCCCGGCGAAAACCCCGGCTGACCTGGCACAGGTCGAAGTCGTCGAAATCAACGTCAAGAACCCTCGCCCAAAAACCGAGGGCAGGACTTCGGACTTCCTGCTCGGTCTTGATCTGCGGGTGGCCATTCCGGCCCGCCTGTTCGTTCAGGGGCGAGGTCTCGAATCGGAATGGTCCGGGAACCTGCACATCCGGGGCAACCATTCAAAGCCCGTCATCAACGGCGAAATGAACCTGCTGCGCGGCAAGTTTGATTTTCTCGACCGCAGCTTCACCCTGACCAAGGGCTCCCTGTCCCTCAACGGCGAGACCCCGCCCAACCCCTTCCTTGAAGTGCTCGGGGAAACGCAGATCCTCGAAAACCTCATTCAGGTCCGCATCAGCGGTCCCGCCAGGGATTTTCGGCTGAACCTGTCTTCGATTCCGGCCCTCCCGCAGGACGAACTGCTGGCCCTGATCCTTTTCGGCAGGTCGCTCAGACAGATATCCCCGCTGCAGGCGGTGCGCCTTGCCCAGGCCGCCGCCGAAATGACCGGCCTTGGCGGCGCAAGTCCGGATTTCCTGGACTCCATCAAATCCAGCCTGGGGCTGCAGGAAGTGGACGTGACCAAGGACGACGAAGACAACACCGCCCTCGGTGTCGGCGGCTACTTCGGAGGCAAATATTACATTCGCACCCAAAGCAGCGTGTCGGGGCAGGACAGGACCAAGGTCGAAGTGCAGCTCAGTCCGAAAATCAGCGTGGAAACCGAAGTGGGATCAGATTCCCGGCAGGGCGGGGGCGTGATGTGGAAGCTCGATTATTGAATCAGTGGTGACAAAGCAGAGCGCGGTTTTCCGGCAGCCTGCTAAAGCTCGTCGTCGGGATCGGACGTGGCGGGTGCGGCCTTGATGGTCAGGGTCAGCACATCATGGAGCACCTTGCCCCGTTCCTGGGCCAGCTGCTTCCATTTCTTCTTTTCCTTCTTCATGGCCTCGATGGTCAAAAGCAGGTCCTGAATGGTGTGGGCGGGATATCCGTACTTGCCGTGCTTGCCCTTGCGCAGTTCTTCGTCATTGCGCTCCTTGAGGGCCCTAAGTTGGCTTGAGGAAAGTATCATGGCTAACCGCTCGCTGCCCTGACCTGATCCATGTCCGTCAGCCCCTGCAGGACCTTCATCATGCCGTCCTGCTTCAGCGTCAGCATGCCTTCGGCCACGGCCTGGGCGCGGATCTCCTCGGTGGGCTTGCGATGTTTGATCTGATTCTTGATGCCGGATGAATTGACCATGAGTTCATGCACTCCCACCCGGCCCTTGTAACCGCCCACGCACTGCCCGCATCCGACCTTGCGATACAGGGTCCGCTTGCCTTCCAAGAACTCCCTGGCCTGAACTTCCCAGCCCAGGCCGAACTCAAGGCCCATCTCCTCGATTTCCTCGTTTCCCGGAGTGTAGGCCTGCTTGCAGTTCGGGCACAGGGTCTTGACCAGTCGCTGGGCCAGAACACAGAGCAGCGAATCCGCGAAGTTGAACGGATCCAGATCCATGTCCAGCAGGCGGGTCACCGTTTCGGGAGCGGAGTTGGTATGCAGGGTGGACAGGACCAGGTGACCGGTCAGGGATGATTCCACGCCGATGTGCGCCGTTTCCTTGTCGCGCATTTCACCGATCATGATCACGTCCGGGTCGGCGCGCAGGAAGGAGCGCAGGGCCGAGGCGAAGGTCAGGCCGATCTTGGGATGGACCTGCACCTGCCGCAGGCCCTCCTGCGTGATTTCTACCGGGTCCTCGGCGGTCCAGATCTTGCGCTCGGGGGTGTTTATGTAACTCACAGCCGAATGCAGGGTCGTGGTCTTGCCCGAACCCGTGGGACCGACCACGAGGATGAGCCCGTAGGGCTTGTAGATGAGCTTCTCGAAGGCCGCCTTGTTCTGCGGCAGCAGCCCGAGCTTGTCCAGCGGCAGCGGCTTGCCCGAGGCCAGCACGCGCAGCACCACGTCCTCCATGCCTTCCAGCGTCGGGATGGTGGCCATGCGGTATTCCACGACCTTGTTGCGATCGGGCAGCTTGATCTTGATCTTTCCGTCCTGGGGCAGGCGGCGCTCGGCGATGTCCAGGCTGGCCATGATCTTCAGGCGCGAGACGATGGGCCTGGCCAGGGGCAGGCGGACCTTGCGAAATTCGTAGCAGGTCCCGTCCAGTCGGAAACGGAACATGCAGTAGCGGGACTGGGGATTGGGCTCGATATGAATATCGGACACGTTCTTGCGCCAGGCCTCCACCAGGAGGGCGTTGACCATGCGCACGACCTCGCTGTCCTGGTCGCTCAGCTCGGCCTCGTTCTCCTCTCCAGCCGAGACGATGTCGGCGGATTCGACATCCTCGTCAAAGGCGGCGGCCAGATCCTCGCCCGAGCTGAACTGCTTGTAGAAGTGCTCGATGTACTGCTCGATGTCTCCGGCCAGCGTGACCTTGGCCTCGACGTTGGACGTCCCGTAGATGAAGCGGATCTCATCCAGGCGGCCGAGGTCGAAGGGGTTGGTCATGAGCACGGTGATGGTGTTTCCTTCCTGGGCAAAGGGAAGCCAGCCATTCCGTTTGAGAAAGTCCGGGTCGAGCCGGCGCTTTTCGAAAAGCTCGAAGGGCGGCTCCTTGCCTGCGGAAAAGGGGACAAACTCCGTGCCGTAAAAACGGGCCAGGCTATCGCCCAGATCCTTCTTGGCGATCTTGTATTCCTTGAGCAGCAAGGCGTCCGAATCCTTGCCCTCCATGGACAGAACAGCCGAGAGTTGTTCCGCGGTGATGAGATTCTTTTCAAGAAGGTGGGAATAACGGCTGCTGCTCGACGCGACGGGTCGGGGAGTCAGGGCCTTGATGCGCTGCTCGATGCCCGGAAAATCGGGATCGAGAATACGCACTTTCTCAAAAATGGACCGCGCTTCCTGGTGGTTGTCCTGATGCAGGAAGATGAGACCGGCGCGAAAATAGAGCTTGGCCGCGACCTTGGGAGGATAATCGTTTTCACCCAGGATCTTGAGGGTTACCTCGGCCTGTTCCTGGACCTTGCCGAGCTTGTTCAGGCTGTCGAGCATGAGCCGGACCATGTCGTAGCTGCGCACGCCATGAGAATAGCCGCTCCGGCAGATGTTCAGGACTCCGGCATAGTCATCCTTGGCGAACAGATTCCAGGCCTGGGAGAGAAGTTGCTCTTCACTCTGCGGATTATCCATGCATCTCGCTCATACGTTGGTACGGGTTCGGGCGGCCGAAAGACGGCCGCCCGAGGGGATTATTTCTGTAACCAAGCCATCATTTCGCGCAGGCTGTCTCCAACCTTTTCCACCTGATGCTCGTGGCTCTGACGCCGTCTGGCCAGGAAGAAAGGCAGATTGGCCTTGTTTTCCAGGATCCAGTTGCGGGCGAAGGTGCCGTCCTGAATCTCTTCGAGCACCTTCTGCATGGCCTTGCGGGACTCATCGTTGATGACCCGGGGGCCGGTCACGTAGTCACCGTATTCGGCCGTGTCGCTGATGGAGTGATGCATCTTCTTGAATCCGCCCTCGTAGAGCAGGTCCACGATGAGCTTGAGTTCATGCATGCACTCGAAGAAGGCGATCTCGGGCTGGTATCCGGCCTTGGTCAAGGTCTCGAAACCGGCGCGGATCAGTTCGCTCACACCACCGCAGAGCACGGCCTGCTCGCCGAACAGGTCGGTTTCGGTCTCTTCGCGAAAAGTGGTTTCAAGCACGCCGGAACGGGTTCCGCCGACGCCGGCCGCATAGGCCAGGGCCTTGCCCAGGGCCTGCCCCGTGGCGTCCTGATAGACGGCCACCAGACAAGGCACTCCGCCGCCCTTCTCGAATTCACGGCGCACCAGATGGCCCGGGCCCTTGGGCGCGATCATGACCACGTCCACATCCTTGGGGGGGATGATCTGGTTGTAGTGGATGTTGAAACCGTGACCAAAGACAAGGGTCTTGCCCGGGGCCAGATTCGGAAGGATTTCCTCTTCGTAGACCTTAGGCTGATACTGGTCCTGGACCAGGATCTGGATCAGGTCGGCCTTCTTGGCCGCTTCGGCCGCGCTGACAGGCTCGAAGCCGTGCTCACGCGCCAGCTGCCAGTTGGGTCCGCCGGGACGCTGGCCGATGACGACCTGCACACCGGAGTCGCGCAGGTTCTGCGCATGGGCGTGCCCCTGGCTGCCATACCCGATGATGGCCACGACCTTGTCCTTGAGTATATTCAGATCGGCGTCCTTGTCGTAATAAACTTTCATGTTGTCTCCTTCTCTCGTGAATATTGATACCCGAAAAAACGGGTCCTCAGCCAATTGATCTTCAGTCGGCAAGCTGCATGCTGCGGCGCATGGCCACGGTCCCGGCGCGGATGAACTCCTTGACGCCGAAACGCTGCAAAAGGGCCACCAC
The DNA here is from genome assembly GCF_014873765.1 of Desulfomicrobium macestii. Classification (NCBI taxonomy): domain Bacteria; kingdom Pseudomonadati; phylum Thermodesulfobacteriota; class Desulfovibrionia; order Desulfovibrionales; family Desulfomicrobiaceae; genus Desulfomicrobium; species Desulfomicrobium macestii. Next base: position 91,113 of record NZ_JADBGG010000015.1, read on the forward strand.
GGCCTTTATCTTGCCCTGATCACCGGTGATTTCAAGGGTCAGCTCGTCAGGGCTGACATCAACCACCTTGCACCTGAAAATATCCGCTATGCGCAGCACTTCCGCGCGCTTGGCGTCTTCCGCACCGACCTTCATGAGCACGATTTCCCTCTCGACCGCCTGCAAGTGCGTCAGATCGACGACCTTGATGACGGTGATGAGCTTGTGCAGCTGCTTCATGATCTGTTCGATGATCTGTTCGTCACCGCTGGTGCAGATGGTGATGTGGGAAACTCCCGTCTCCAGGGTCGGGCCCACGTTCAGGGATTCGATATTGAATCCCCGGCCGCTGAAAAGGCCGACCACGCGGGACAGAACTCCAGGTTCGTTCTCAACAAGTATGGATAAGACATGTCTCATGGCGGCCTCCTAAACCAGCAACATTTCCGACAGGGCCGCGCCTGCCGGGACCATGGGCGCGACGTTTTCCTCCGGCTCGACGCGTACATCGACGATGACCGGACCCGGATAGGCGAAGGCAGCTTTAAGCGTCGCCTCCAGATCCTCGGCCTTGTCGACCAGGAAGCCTTCCGCTCCGTACGCCTTGGCCAGGGCCACGAAATCGGGATTGGTATGCAGGCAGGTGGCGCAATAGTTCTTCTTGTAGAAAAGTTCCTGCCATTGCCGGACCATGCCGAGGTAGCCGTTGTTCAGGATGACGATCTTGACCGGCACATTGTAACTGACCGCCGTGGCCAGTTCCTGGATGTTCATCTGGATGGAGCCATCGCCCGCGATATCTATCACCAGCTTGTCCGGAAAGGCGAACTGAGCCCCGATGGCCGCCGGAAAACCGTAGCCCATGGTTCCAAGGCCGCCGGAGGTCAGAAGAGTGCGCGGCTTGCGGTAGGTATAGAACTGCGCGGCCCACATCTGGTTCTGACCGACCTCCGTCGCGATGATGGCCTCTCCCTTGGAGAGCTCGTGGATCTTCTCCACCACCCACTGCGGCTTGATGGTCCCGCCGTTCTTGGCATAGCCTAGCGGATGGGAGGCACGCATCTCGGTCAGGGACGCGTTCCAGACCTCGTGCTTGGCCTGCCAGTCCACACCCTCGATCTTCGCCGCTTCCTCGATGAGCCCGGCCAGGCCCTGCTTGCAGTCCGCGACGATGGGCACATCCACGACCACGTTCTTGCTGATGGAGGTGGGGTCCACGTCGATGTGAATGATCTTGGCCCGGGCGGCGAAGGAATTGATCCGACCCGTGACGCGGTCGTCGAAACGCGCGCCCACGGAGATGAGCAGGTCGCAGTTGTTGACGGCCATGTTGGCCGTGAACGTCCCGTGCATGCCGAGCATGCCGAGCCAACCGGGATGATCGCCCGGGAATGCGCCAAGCCCCATGAGAGTGGTCGTGACCGGCAGGTGAAATGTCTCGGCCAGCTGCTTCAGTTCGGCGGCGCTGTCGGAGGAGATGACTCCGCCACCGGCATAGATCACGGGCTGCTTGCAATGGGCGATGAGTTCCGCTGCCTTGCGCAGCTGCTTGCGGTTCGGGTTCACGTTGGGATTGTAGCTGCGCAGACTTATGGTCTCGGGATAGGAAAACTTGGTCTTGGAATTGACCACGTCCTTGGGCAGATCGATGAGAACAGGACCCGGCCGACCTGTCCGTGCGATATAAAATGCCTGCTTGATGGTCGTGGCCAAGTCGCCGACGTTCTTGACCAGATAGTTGTGCTTGGTGCAGGGCCGGGTGATGCCCACGATGTCGGCTTCCTGAAAGGCGTCGTTGCCGATCAGGTGCGTGGGCACCTGCCCCGTGATCACAACCATGGGAATGGAATCCATGTAGGCCGTGGCGATCCCGGTCACGGTGTTGGTCGCACCGGGTCCGGAAGTGACCAGGCACACGCCCACCTTGCCCGATGCCCTTGCAAAACCGTCGGCTGCGTGGACCGCGGCCTGTTCGTGACGGACCAGAATATGTTTGATCGGGTGCTTGGGGAGCTCGTCATAAATGTCGATGACCGCACCCCCGGGAAACCCGAAAATGAGATCAACCCCTTCCCGCTTCAAACACTCCATTAGAATCTGGGCACCGGTGAGGACCATGGCTTCCTATCCCTCCTGACGTTTGTATTTCTCAAGCAAAGTCTGGATCCGGGTCTTTCCGGCCAGCTTTTTCTTCTTGTATTCCTTCACTTCCAGATCTTCGGCAGGGGAAAGCACTGCTTTGCCCGAGTAGCGTTCCAGAATTTTTTCAAAACCAACATGTTCCTCCCACAGACTCTTGAGTTCCTCGTCGTGACCCAAATTCGCCGCAATCAGTTCGAGGTCTTGCTGTTCCATAGGATGTCTCCTTAGCGTTATGGTTTGCCCAATGCCTTCTCCGAAAACACGTTCCAGTCAGGCTCTTCCTCCACGTCCAGCAGCAGGTTCTTTTGCCGGGACGCATGCCCGGACTCGATGACCACCTGCGAAGCCTTGATTCCCAAAATTCTGGACACGAATACGGTCAACGCGCTGTTGGCCTTGTTGTCAACCGCCGGGGCCTGCAACCGGATCTTCAGATAGTCCCCATGCATGCCCGCGACTTCGGTTTTCCTGGCCCCGGGCTGAACCCAGAGCCCAAGCCGCCAGCCTCCATTCTTGGCCGGCGCGGCGAAAACCGGGTGATCCGTACACATGAGTACTAAAACATCATCTGCGACATCAGTCGAGCCAAAAAAACCTGTACGAACTTGATGCCAAGGACCACGACAAACGGCGAGAAATCAATCCCGCTTATATACGTAAACGGCAACCACTTGCGGATACGGTAAAAAACAGGCTCGGTCAGGCTCCTGATCCCGCGCACGATGGGATTGTAAGGGTCGGGGTTGACCCAACTCATGACCACGGAGGCGATGACCACCCAGAAATACAGGGACAACACGCTGTCGGCCACATAATAGACGGCCGCAAAAAGACTCGAAAAAACAGGCATTTAATATTCCTCTCAGAAGGCGCGGACGCTTTGCGTGAGCGCCGTGTTTTCAGACTAATCGATTATCTCGCAAAAACCCGTCTCAAACCATTGCCGCAGTTCATGGAAACTGTCCACATGCAGTTGGGCCGTCAAATCCCGGTTCCTGTAGGCCCAGAAAGGGACCCCGGCCCGGTTCGTGGTTTCCTGATCCACGGACGAGTCCCCAAGGTAGGACATCTCCCGCTCAGGCAGGCCCCAGGTTTCGACAATGCGCCGCATGCCCTCGGGATCGGGTTTGGGCAAGGTCACCTTGGCCGCCGTCATGACAGGATGGAAGAACCGGGTCAGCTCGAACCGTTCCAGCACCATCTCCATGGAATTCTTGCGGTTGGTGTTGACGGCCATGCGCACGCCCATCTTCTCAAGGACATGAAGCAACTCAAGAAGCCCCGGCTCCGGCACCATGCGGTCGATGAAGTCGTCGTAGGTCATGCGCCCCTGCACATGCGCCGCCTCGGGCAGGAGTTCGGCCGGGATGATCCGGGCCATGGCCTTGTCCACGGTGTGCATGAACGCGTAGTCCTCTTCCTCCGGGCTCATGGGCGCAAGGCCCAGGGCGCCGCGAATGTGGTTGTAATAGTGACGGTTCACATCCCTGGAATCGAACAGCACTCCGTCACAGTCAAACACGACGCCGCGAATCCGGCGCAAGTCGAAACGGCGGGGCTGGCCCGCGTCAGCTGTCATGTCTATTGCATGGCCTCCGGAAAATACTGCCCGGCCAGGTCGCGCAGCTTGAATTTCTGAATCTTGCCGCTCGCCGTCATGGGATATTCATCCAGAAAAACGACATATTTCGGGATCTTGTAACGCGAGATCTGACCACGGCAGAAGTCGCGGATATCCTCGGTGGCGTAGTCGAAGCCTTCTTTCAGGATGACGAACGCGCCCACTTCCTCGCCGTATTTGCGACTGGGCACGCCGACGACCTGCACGTCTTTTATGCCTTCCATGCGGTAGAGGAATTCCTCGATCTCGCGCGGATAGACGTTCTCGCCGCCACGAATGATCATGTCTTTCAGGCGGCCGGTGATGCTCAGGTAGCCGTCCTCGTCCATGGTGCCGAGGTCTCCGGAATGCATCCAGCCGTCGGGGTCGATGGCCTGGGCCGTTGCGTCGGGGTTGTTGTAGTAGCCCTTCATGACATTGTAGCCCCGACAGCAGACCTCGCCCTGCACGCCCGGCGCGACGGGCTCGCCCGTCTCCGGATCGACGACGCGGACCTCGATCTCGGGCATGGCCCGGCCCACGGTGCGCGTGCGCTGCTCGATGGAATCGTTGACACGGGTCTGGGTCATGACCGGGGAGGTCTCGGTCAGGCCGTAGCAGATCGTGATTTCCTTCATGTTCATGAGATCCATGACCTTTTCCATGACCGGAGCAGGACAGGGCGAACCGGCCATGATGCCCGTGCGCAGGGAGGAAAGGTCGTAGCGCGGAAAGGAGCGATGTTCGAGCACGCTGATGAACATGGTGGGCACGCCGTAAAGCGCTGTGCACTTCTCCTCTTCCACGGCTGAAAGGACCATCAGCGGGTTGAAGCCTTCGAGGATGACCAGGGTGGCGGCGTGGCTGACCGCGGCCAGGACGCCAAGCACGCAGCCGAAGCAGTGAAAGAGGGGCACGGGCAGGCAGACCCGGTCCTGGTGGGTGAATTTCTGGTTTTCGCCGATCCAGAACCCGTTGTTGCCGATGTTGTAATGCGTCAGCATGACACCCTTGGGAAACCCGGTGGTGCCCGACGTGTACTGCATGTTGACCACATCGTGGGGATCGAGGGAGGCCTGCCTGGCCTTGTAATCCTCTTCCGAGGTCACGCGGCTCAGCGCCAGCAGCTCGGGCATGGAGTACATGCCGCGATGCTTCTCCTGACCCAGAAAGAACACCCGTTTGAGATCAGGGAATTTTTCGCTGCGCAGATAGCCCCGCTCCTGGGTTTTGAGTTCAGGAACCAGATCATACACGGTCTGCACGTAGTCCGTGTCCCTGAAGGAATCGATCAGGAGCAGGTTCTCGCACTCGGACTGCTTGAGCAGGTATTCCAGTTCGGCCGTTTTGTAGAAGGTGTTGACCGTCAGCAAGACAGCCCCGATCTTGGCCGTGGCGAACTGGAAAGCGACCCAGTAAGGCACGTTGGTGGCCCAGATGGCCATCTTCTCGCCTTTCTGCACGCCCATGGCCATGAGGCCCTTGGCCAGATTGTCGACCAACTCCCCGAATTCCCGGTAGGTCATCCGAAAATTCCGGTCCACGTAAACCACGGCTTCGTTGTCAGGGTGCTGCATGATGGCTTCATCAAGCATCTGGCCCAGGGTAATTTCTCGCAACGCAGGCTTGTCCATGACTCCCCCTTTGGATGACACCGGACTATTCCGGAAAATAGAGCACCGCATAGATGGAGGCCGGGGCGTTCCCGCCAGCCGCCACGTGATGCGGAACGATGGAATTGAGATAGATGGAATCTCCCTTGCCGAGAGTCAGCACGTCCTTCCCGTAGGTGATCTCGATGCACCCCTCGTGCACGACGATGAACTCCTCGCCTTCGTGGCTGGACAGTTTTGTCTCGCCGCAGGCGGCAGGCATGAGCTCGACGAAAAAAGGCTCCATGTGCCGATCGGTCTTGCCCTTGCCAAGGGAATAGAACTTCATGTCCACGGAACAGCCCTTGCCGCCAAGCATGCTGAGCCCCTCCTCCCTTTCCCCCAGACGCACGATAAGCGGATCCTGCCCCAACTCGTCGTCCAGAAAAGTGCCCATGCGCACCCCAAGACCACGCGCCACTTTAAGCAGCGGTCCAAGGGACGGGTAGACGGAGTCGTCTTCCAGGGATTTGAGGAACGCAATTTCCAAACCCGTGCGCTGGGCCAGGTCTTCAAGACTGATTTCGTTCATTTCCCGGAATCGTTTGATACGCTTGCCGAGTTGCTCTTTGCTCATAAACCGTTCTCGCTGGTTAAAGATTCAGAGGGCGGGCCATAAGAATGACGGGCTCGGGCAAATCGATTCCGCGGCCGCAGACGCGCTCCAACGCTTCGGCGTCCATCGCGCAGCAGACGAGCCCGTCCGGCCTGTCCGCGCAGGGCGAAAATTCCAGGTCCATGGACACGAGCTCGCGCACCACGTCCTCGTCGGAAATGAAGAGCCGCGTGCCCAGAGGCAGAAACAGGAGCAGCGAAGGCAGGAGATTCTTCCACGGCAGCTCGACGCACGCCCTAGGGAAAAGTGCCTCGTCCGAGACGCCGGGCTGCGTGAAACTTTCCTCGTCGTCCAGCCCGAGCACCGCTGCAAAGCCGTCCCGCGCGGCTTCAAAACGCCCTTCCTGCTCGCCGATGGCCACGAACTGCTCCTCGCGGTACAGGGCCATGGCCAGCAGAAGCTGGGCCTGACGCCGCATGTCCGAGGGACTCGGCTCCTTGGGAGCATCCATCCCGGTCAGCTGCGACTTGATGTCCATTGTCGTGTCGGTGTAAAAATTATCGAGTCCCGCCGCCTGATAGGCCTGCATGTCCGAGGACCTTGGAAAACGCTCGCCGAATTCCATGTAGCTCCTGAGCATGCTCCGCACTTCGGCGGGTGGGCAAGGCAGTTCGGCCGAACGCCAACGGGGCTGATCCGTGACCATGTCCACGCCCGGATCGAAAAAAACAACGCCGTCCGGAAGGGAGCCGCGGCCCAATTTCGGATGCAACCAGGGAAAATGCACCACCATCTCACTCATATGTCTCTCCTTACACGCAATCATTTGTCATCAGGAAGCTCGTGGTGACGGCAACGTCCAAGGCAACGGGGCAGACGCAATACGCAAACGCCTTCGATGAAATGTCGGCAAAGAACTTCCCCGCCATCATCCTGCAGAAAATCGAAATTTGCACAGTCCCAGTCAATGTTCAAGGCTTGCGCCATGCGCTGGTCCCAAATTCGTCCAGCCTCTTCGGAGGTCAGCCCCAAAATCTCACCCCGCACCACGAATTCGTCGAACCGGCCTTCAAGGGCCCTTAGCACCGTACAGAAAAATTCCGTACGCAATCCCGGATTCATGGCCTCTTCGTAGAGGCAGCGACCGGCGACCCAGAAACGGCAGGCATCCCCGGGCATACGCAGCAAACGGCTCATGCAGTCCCCGCGAAGCGGCCGGGCCAGGCACGACAAATCAGGGGACGGCTATTTGACAAATACATTCCATCCCTTCGGAAACCAAGGTTTTTCTTCCGCAAGGAAGAGTTGACCTGCCCGGAGCGCTATGTGTATATGAGGCCCAATCATTCCCGAGGAGGCATACATGTTTGGCATTGGTATCCCTGAGCTTCTAATAATACTGGTCATCGTCCTGGTCATTTTCGGGGCCAACAAGTTGCCTGAAATCGGATCAGGTATGGGCCGGGCCATCAAAAACTTCAAAAAAGCCACCGGCGAACCCGAAGAAATCGACGTTACGCCCAAGTCCGAGTCCAAGGACGCATCCGACAAGAAAGAATGAATTTCCCCGTTTTCCCACAAAAAATCCCGGCCCGACCGGGATTTTTTGTGCGCGCTATCTGACCTCCACGGTCAAGCCCTGAGCCTTGGCTGCATCCCCGAGGCGCCTGGCCAAGGCATCCCTGGACCGGGTCTGAACCCGCCAGACACCCACCATGCCGGCCCCGTCCATCTCCACGCCGACCAATGTCTTGTGCTGGATTTCTCCGCCCCATGAATCCATGAGCCGATCGAATTCCATGGGCCCCATGCTCGACAGCCAGCCCGAAACACGGACCAGCAGGCCCGACTCACCCTGCACCGCAAGCCCGGGGCGGGAAAAATAGTCTTTCCACACCGCAAACCAGACCTCGTCCAGGGTCTTGGCCGTGCGGAAGGATTTCCATTCGCCCAGCGTCAACACCCCGGTCCAGGCACCCGCCTGGGAAAGCTCGAGGACAGGCACTTCCGGGGCCTGGGTCACGGTCGGTTTCAGGCCGGACAACTCCTGCAGCGCGCCAAGGCCCTTGGTGCGCGAAGGCTCCACGCCCGACAGTCGCAGCACGTAGGGCCACTGCTCCCGGGCCGTGAACAGGACGCCAAGATCGCGCAGCCGGGCCTTGAGGCCAGCGCCATGAACGCGCACAGCCAGCGTGCGCGAGGCATCCGTGGCGTTGACTTCGGCGTCCCCCGTGGTCGCGATCTCGCTGTAGCCCAGAATGAGGGTATCGCGCTCCTTGGACAAGACGCCCATGAGCGCGGCCATTCGCGGCTGCGCAAGTCGCATCCCGAGAATGGCCTCGACCTCCTGCGTCAGGGCCGCATCGAACGCCCTGTCCACAAGCGAAGCCTGGCCCTCGCCGCCGTCCACGGACACGACTACCCGCTGGTCCGCTGCGGCGGACACGACGCAGGACAACATCAGTATCAAACAAAACACGCATCTGAGCATGGGTCTCTCCTTCAGGAAAAAATTCTACCGCGCGCCCCGGCGGGCCGCAACCTCCACACGGACAGGATCAGGAAGCGGCAGCCGACTCCAGGAAACGCCCGGCCCGATCCACGATGCCGCGCACATCTTCGGGCTGGTGCCAGAAAATTTCGTTGTCCTTGTTGAACCAGGTCAACTGGCGCTTGGCGTAGGCCCGGGTGCTGCGCAGCCAGTCACGGCGGGCCTGGTCGAGGCTCACGCCGTCAAGCAGAACCGCCAGCAGTTCCGGGCATCCGATGCCGGAAAATCCCGGAGCCATGCGGTCCGGGCAGCTCTCATAGGCCAGCCGTACTTCCTCCTGGGCCCCCGCCTCAAGCATCAGGTCGATACGCCGGGCCAGGCGCGGCGTCAGGGAGTTCAGATCGGCGGAAATCCCGATCTTGAGCACCCGCAAGCCCGCCGGCCGGGAGGTTTGGCCGTGCCACCAGGTCAGAGTCCGCCCGGTGGCGGCGATGACTTCCAGGGCGCGGCAGATGCGCTGGGGATCGTTGGGATGGATTTTGGCGGCATAGTCCGGATCAAGGAGCTGCAGACGGCCGTGCAGAACCTGCGATCCATGGGCCCGGCATTCGCCGACCACTTCCTCGCGGATGCGCGGATCGATGTCGGGAATGGGAGCCAGGCCGTCCACGAGACTTTTCAGATAAAGGCCGGTCCCCCCTACAAGGATGGGCGCCAGGCCCTTGTCCCGGTAAGCCCGGACCTGATCCATGATCTCGCCGGCAAAGGCCCCGGCGCGAACGGGAGTGTTTATGGGCAGGTACCCGTAGAGGGCATGCGGGCAGACGGCCCGCTCCTGCTCCGTGGGCTGGGCCGTGACTACCCCGAGCCCCGCATAAACCTGCCGGGAATCGAAGTTGACCACCGCGCCGTCAAGCGCCAGGGCCAGCGCCAGGGCCGCCGCGGTCTTGCCCGTGCCCGTGGCCCCGACCAGACAGAGAAGCGAAATATCCGTCATGTCAGCTTCGGCTCTCCGGAAGCAGGCAGGGCCAGGGCGCTGCGCTTTTCATCCATGCGCGCGACCACACGGGCGAGGATGCTTTCGGGCACCAGCCCCTCGACGACTCCGCCCAGCCTGGCCACGTCCTTGATGATGGTCGAACTGATGTAAAGCCAGCGGTAGTCGGTCATCATGAAGACGGAATGGATGCTGGGCTTGAGTTTTCGGTTCATGAGGGCCATCTGGAATTCGTATTCGAAATCCGAGACCGCACGGAGCCCGCGCAGGATCGTGTTGGCGCCCTTGCTTGGCACGTACTCGACCAGCAGCCCGGAAAAGCCTTCCACCTCGACGCGCAGCTGACCGCGAAAAACCTCGCGGATCATCTCCACCCGCTCATCGAGCGTGAAAAGAGGGTTCTTACCCGAGTCCTTGGCCACGGCCACGATGACCTTGTCGAAGACTTCAAGGCCCCTGCGCACCAGGCTCAAATGCCCGTTGGTGAAAGGATCGAAGGTGCCCGGATAGACCGCCACCCGCTCTAGTTTCTGCGCCATATGCAAATCCTTGTTTGCCCGTAAAGTTTGTCCCGAAGAAGAATCAGATCCTGACGGGGAGGGTTTTCGAACCTGAGTCCCGCCTCCACCTCGACGCAGACGATGCCGTCCTGCGCGAGCGCTCCATGTTCCAGCAGCAACCCGAGAGTGGGCAGCAGCAGGTCCTTGCCGTAGGGAGGGTCGATGAAGACAAGCCCGAACGGTCCGCGCCCGCCGCTTGCAAGCCAGCGCAGTGCGTCGGCCTTGACCACGCCGCAACGCCGCCGCTCCACGCCAAGCGCCTCCATATTGGACCGAATGAGGATTGCCGCTTGGGCGGCCTTCTCCACGAAGACGGCATCGCGGGCGCCCCGGCTCAAGGCCTCGATGCCAAGAGATCCGCTGCCCGCGAAAATATCCGCCACCCGGGTCTGGGGCCATTCCACGCCCAGGGACTCAAGCATGGAGAACAGGGACTCCCGCACCTTGCCCGTGGCGGGCCTGTAGCCGGGCCCTTCGGTGGTGCTGATGCGTCTGCCCCTGTACTCCCCGGCGATGATGCGCACTTCCTAGTCCTGCTTGGGCTTTTGCTTCTGTTCGAACATCAGTTCCGACAGGATGGTAGTGAAACGCGAGTTGATGGCCAGCAGGCTGCCGCGAATCTCGACCTGGTTGGTCATGCCCATGCGCTGCAAGTATTCGACCCGGTCCTGAACCTGGGCCAGCTTTCCGGCGGTCTCCTCCAGCAGGTACTCCCAGTCGATGCGCGGAGCGGCCAGGGTCGGCCGTGCGGTCAGCTCGAAGCGCCCGCCCTTTTCGAGCAGACATTCATCAAGATAGTCCGGAATGTGCACGGTCAGTTTGAATTTCTCCCGGATCAGTTCGGCCAGGACCTTTTGCCCCGAATGCTCGCCATGAACCAGATAGACCTGCACCTCGGGGCTACGGAAATGGGACAGCCAGTCCAGGATCTGGGTCTGACCGGCATGGCCCGAAAAACCGCCGATGGTGAAGACCTTGGCCTTGACCGACAGCTCCTCCCCCAGAATCCGGATGCTCTTGGCTCCGTCGACGATGCGGCGGCCCGGCGTGCCTTCGGCCTGGAAGCCCACGAAAACTATGGACGCGCCCGGTTTCCAGATGTTGTGACGCAGATGGTGCTTGATGCGCCCGGCGTTGGCCATGCCGCTGCCGGCGATGACTATGGCCGGTCCCTGGGATACGTTGATGGCCCGTGATTCGTCCGGAGTCAGTGTGAAACGCAGGTTGGGCAGCTCCAGCGGGTTTTTGCCGTTCCTGACCAGCTCCTTGGTCTCCTGGTCATAGTAGTCCCAGTGACGCCGAAAAATCTCCGTGGCCTTGATGGCCAGCGGGCTGTCCACATAGACGGGCATGTCGTCCGGCAGCAGGCCTTCCTGGTGCAGAAGATGAAAACTGTAGAGCAGCTCCTGGGTGCGTTCCACGGCGAATGCCGGAATGATGACCTTTTCTCCGCGTTCATAGCTGTAGGCGATAGCTTCGGCCAGTTCCTGCCGACTCTGGGTCTCGTTCTTGTGATTGCGCGCGCCGTAGGTCGATTCCAGAAAAAGAAAGTCCGCCGTCTCGACCGTCTGAGGGTTGGGCACCAGCAGTTGGTTGGGACGCCCGAGATCACCGGAAAAAACCATCTTGGTCTCCTCGTCCCCTTCCTTGACCCACAACTCGATGAACGCCGAACCCAGAATATGCCCGGCGTCATTGAAGATCACGCGGATGCCCGGGGCCGGCTCGAAAACCTGATTGTATTCCTGGGTCTTCAGCTGCTGGAGGGCTTTCTGGGCATCCTCCACCTTGTAAAGCGGCTCCACCGGCGGAGCGCCGACCCGCTGCTTCTTGGTGCTGCGCCATTGGGCTTCCGTCTCCTGGATGCGGGCGCTGTCCTCGAGCATGATCCCAAGCAGGTCCTTGGTCGGGGCCGTGGTGTAGACCGAGCCCTTGAAGCCCTGGGAGACCAGGCGCGGGAGCAGGCCGGAGTGGTCGATATGCGCATGCGTGAGCAGGATGAAATCCAGGGATTCGGGACGATACATGCCGTTCTCGTCCCAGTTGCGTCCCTCGATGCTCCTGTTGCCCTGATGCATGCCGCAATCTATGGCGAATCGGGCCTGCTCGCATTCGAGCACATAACAAGAGCCGGTCACGGTGCGAGCCGCGCCAAGAAAAGTTATCTTCATAAATTTCTCCCTGTATTTCAGATAGATACATCAAGGCCAAAATATCAACCCATTGCCCTGCTCCATCCGCTTGTGCTAGCGCTCCCCGGATAAGAACACATCAAGGCCCACGGCCATGAAACAACCCTTTTCCACACAAAGACCACATCATGATCAACCTGGACAAACTCAGCGACCGCGATCTGCCCCCCTTGAAACCCATGGTCCTCAGACTGTGGCAGCTCCTGAACGCCCAGAATACCCGCCTGCAGGAAATCGTCGAGGCCATGAGCGCGGAACCAGTGCTCTGCGCCCGGATCATGGCCATCTCCAACTCGCCCCTGTATCGGGGGCTGGAAGAAATCAACAGCCCGCAAAAGGCGCTGGTCCGGCTGGGCTTAAACGAGGTCAAGGGAATCGTCTACTATTTGACCCTCTCGGATTCCGTGCGCAAAAACGCCTTTCCGCCCTCGTTCTCTGTGCGCAAATTCTGGACTCACAGCCTGAGCACCGCACTATTGTGCAGAAAACTGGCCCAGTTCTACCCGCACCTCTTCCCCATGACCCCGGAAGAGCAGGAAAGCACCTACCTGGCCGGACTGCTCCATGACATCGGCTACGTAGTCATGGCTTCTCTGCTGCCGGGGGAATTCACGACCATGACCAAACTCTGGGAAGCGGGAGGGAATCCGCCCCTTGAGATCGAGGACGAACTCTTCGGCGTCAGCCACCCCATCCTGAGCGCCAAGGCGCTCAAATTGTGGAAATTTCCGAAAAATGTCCAGCTCGCGGTATACGCCCATCACCGCGCCATTTCCGACGACTCCCCACCGCCGGCCATCATGCTCCTGAAACTCGCCGATTATCTGGCCACGGAGACGGGGTACCACTTCAATCCCATGTTCACGGCTGAACTCAAACGCCTGACCATTCCCGTCTTCCTCCTGGAGAACGACTTCCAGCCTGTGATCGAGGAAGTGGCTCTGAAAGTGGAGATGCTGGTCAGTCAGGCCTTCGATTGACGATCAGTCCTTGGGGGCGAGAGTCTGCGCGACCTGAAGGTTGAGATCCACGGTACCGGTGTAACCCATGATCCCCTCGGACATGGGTTCGGCCATCTTCTCGCGCAGCCAGCCCCACAGCACATCGCCGGTGCGCCCGAACTGCCTGTAGTCCCCACGTACACGCACGCACAGATAACGCGCCGCCAGGGAAACGTGAGTTGATGGTTCCGTGTTTTCCTGAAATTGGTACTCGCTGATGACCGAGGCCAGACGCGCCAGCAGAAAGCGCGTCCCCTCCTCGTTGAGGTCGGGAGAAATGAGGCACAGAAAACCGTTGTTCATGGATGCCAGACGGTCATATTACTCCGAGCCCTAAACAGTTAACATTTTAGGCTGCGTATCGAACATGTTGTCCGTGGAAATACTTCTGAACAATCGAGGGCCTTCTCTGGC